>JBASRI010000047.1:0-10891 GCA_049273755.1 Thermoanaerobaculia bacterium | reverse complement strand
GCGCAGCGACGAAGGATCCCTTTGGAAGCCGCAGCATGACTCGAAAGGGATCCCTCGCTGTGCTCGGGATGACAGTGATTAGGTTGTCATCCCGAGGCGGAGCGACGAGGGATCCCTTTGGAAGCGGCACCATTTCTCGAAAGGGATCCCTCGCTGTGCTCGGGATGACAGTGATTAGTTGTCATCCCGAGGAGCGCAGCGACGAGACAGCCGACCACCAAAGGCAGACCCCCGGCAGTAGGCAACGTCGCGCGAAGCGCGGCGTTCATCCCTTTAGAAGCGGCACCATGACTCGAAAGGACCCCTCGCTACGCTCGGGATGACGGCTTGATCCTCTCGAACCCGTCCTTGCTCCACTCCTCGCTGCCGACGCCGTTGTGGACGAAGAAGAGGCCGTCGGGGTCGTACTTCTTCTTCACCTCGACGAGGCGCGGGTAGTTCGGGCCCCAGTAGGACTTCTGGAAGGTCCGGTCGTGGTAGTTGCTCTCGTTGGCGTAGGCGCCGGCGTCGGGGACCACGGCGCGGAGCTTGTCGGCGGCGGCGGTGACGGCGGCGGCCTCGGCCTTGCCCTTGACGAGATCAGGCTCGTGGCCGCGAACGCCGGGATTGCTGTGCGGGGCGCCGGTGGCGATGATCGCGAGGGCAAACGCGTCGAGGACGGCGGGATTCGTGGCCGTGTCGCGCGCGGCCGCGATCTTGTCCGCCGGAGCGCCGGCCAGGCCCTTGTTGAAGTGAAGCTGCACCGCGTATTGGCGCGTGGCCTGGAAGAGCGCGTCGGCGAGGCGGTCCTGGTCGCGGAACAAAGAGGCGGGGAGCCAGAGGGACTCGTAGCCGTAGATGAAGGCGTTGACCTCGCCCGAGTTGCCGGACCACCAGACGTTGCCGGCCGGCGCGCCGGGACGCGGATCGGACGTCATCGCATCCGGAGTGTGCTGCTTGCGCCATTCGTAGTCCCACCAGTGGCGCGCGTCGGTGGTGCCGAGGTCGATCGGATCGGTGAAGGCAAAATCGCCGGGCGAGGCGGCGACGAACTGGGAGAAGGGCTTCCACACGGCCTCGGCCTCGTCGTCGGTCAGGCCGGCGATGACCATGTGAACCTCGAGAGAGTTGTCCTTGCCGAGGAGCACTTGCTCGCCCCAGTGGGGATTGAAGAGCGACTTCTCATAGAAGCGCATGAACTCGCCGATCAAGCGCCGGTACGCGGCGTCCGACTTCGCCTGGACGCGGCCGCTGGCGCCGCCGAAGCGCCCGGGAAGGTCGTGCGTGGCCAGCGTGACTCTCGTGACGACGCCGAGGCTGCCGCCGCCGCCGCCCTTCAAGCCCCAGAAGAGATCGGGATTCGTGCAGGCGTTGGCGATGCGGACCTTGCCGTCGGCGGTCACGACCTCCGCCTCGAGGAGGCTCGCCGCGGCCATACCGAACTGCTTCGAGAAGCTCCCGAAGCCGCCGCCCTGGAGGAGCCCGATCACGCCGACGGTGCAGCAGCCTCCGCCCTGGACGTACCGGCCGCCGCGAGTCGTGACGGCGTCGTACGCCTGAAGCCACCGAGCGCCCGCCTCGATCGTGACCGCGGGCCGCGGCGCGACCTTGCAGCCCTGCGGCACGAACGCGTCGTGCAAGGTGATCGCCTGCATCTCGCGCGTCCAAACGAGGAGCGAGTCGGGCGCGTTGGACGTTCCGAGATAGCTGTGCCCGCCGCCCTTGACGACGAGTCGGAGTTTGTTGTCGCGGGCGAAGTTGACCGCGGCGACGACGTCCTCGGTCTTCCGCGCGGCGACGGCGTAGACGCTCGGTGCCGACGTCCACGCGTCGAGCCAGCCGGCGAGCTGCGTTCCGCCGGCCTGCTCCCCGATGAAGTACGGGTTCTTGAGCTCCTCGATTCTCGACGCGCAGGGGGCGCCGCCGGGTGCTTCCTTGCACGGAGCCAGCGGCGACGTGACGGGGATGAGGCGTCCGCCGACCTGCTGCTTCAGCCTCTCCCAGCTCGCGGCCGACGGCCACCCGGGATCGGTCGGCCGCACGCGACGGAAGGGGGCCGCCAGTTTCGGCCAGAGCTTCCCGAGGAGGGGCTGGAACGCGGACAGCGCCGGGATCGCGCCGACATGCTTCAAGAACCTGCGTCTGTTCATGCGGGGTGATCGGGGAAGGATACCCCCCCGGGGATGATGGCCTAATCCTTGGGAAATTCTGGCCGTGCCCTCGGTCGCAACATCGCGACCGCGCGTTCGTACGGACTCTTGTTCCTTGCGAAGGAGGACAGGAATGCACAAGAACCGATCCCTCGGTCTTCTCTGGACGTTGGGAGTGGCCGCCGGCCTGGCGATCGGCGGCTGCGCGAAGAAGGGGGCGCCCGCCCCAGCGGCCTCGAGCGAGGCCACAGCCCCGACCCCGGCAAATAGTGGAAAGATTCCGGTGACAACTTCGTCGGCCGAAGCAAGGAACGAATTCCTGCAGGGCCGAGATCAGTTCGAGAAACTGCTGATCACCAACTCCATCGCGCACTTTCAGAAGGCGGTCTCGCTCGACCCGAGCTTCGCGCTGGCCGAGCTGAGCCTGGCCAACTCGGCGCCGACGGGCAAAGAGTTCTTCGACCACCTCAACAAGGCCGTGAGCCTCGCCGACAAGGCCTCCAACGGAGAGAGGCTTCTGATCCTCGCAACACAGGCCGGCGCGAACAACAACGCGGTCAAGCAGAAGGAATACCTCGAAGATCTCGTCGAGGCGTATCCGAATGACGAGCGGGCGCAATTCAACCTGGGAGGCTATTATTTCGGTCAGCAGGAGTATCCCAAGGCGATCGAGCACAATAAGAAGGCCACGGAGCTCAACCCAAGCTTCTCGACCGCGTTCAACATCCTGGGTTACGCCTACCGGCAGAACACCGACTACGCAAACGCCGAGAAGGCGTTTCAGAAGTACATCCAGCTGATTCCGAAGGATCCGAACCCCTACGACTCGTACGCCGAGCTGCTCCTGAAGATGGGCCGGTACGACGATTCGATCGCCCAGTACCGCAAGGCGCTCGCGATCGATTCGAATTTCGTCAACGCGCACCAGGGAATCGCGATGGACCTTCTTTATCTGGGAAAGCCCGATCAGGCGGCCGCGGAGCTCGAGAACATCACCAAGAAGGCCCGGACCGACGGCGAGCGCCGGACGGCGATGTTCGCACTGATGGTCGTCCACATCGACAGCGGCAAGACGGGCAAGGCGCTCGAGGAGGTGGACAAGCAGTACGCCCTCGGAGAGAAGACCAACGACGTTCCGGCGATGGCCTTCGACCGGGGATTGAAAGGGAACATCCTGTTGGATACGGGCAAGCCCGATCAAGCCAAAGCGGAATTCGAGCGGGGCGTAAAGCTGGTCGAAGGCTCCAACCTTTCTCCGGAGATCAAGGAGAACGCCGGGCTCGTCCTCCACTACAACCTCGCCCGCGTGGCGCTGGCGAAGAAGAACGTCGCCGCGGCCAAGAGCGAGGCGGAGGAATTCCGGAAGGGCGCCGCGGCATCGAAGAACCCGTTTCAAGCGAAGCTGCCCCACGAGCTCGACGGCATCATCGCCCTCGCGGAAAAGGACTACGACAAGGCGGTCGCCGAGCTGCAGCAGGCGAACCAGCAGAACCCCCAGAACCTCTATCGCCTCTGCCAGGCCTATCAGGGCAAGGGCGACCCGGAGAAGGCGAAGGAGTCTTGTAAGCAGGCGGCCGATTTCAACTCGCTGCCGAACCAGAACTACGCGTTGATCCGGACGAAAGCGAAGGCCGCAGCGGAAAAGAAGGGGTGATTCAGACTCTGGGGGCGGGGCCGAGCCCCGCCCCTACGAGGATTCGGATGCGAGACGAGCTCAGCCTCGGTTGACTTCGATCGTCTCTTTCTTGCCGCTGTTCGCCACGGCGACCATGATTCCAATACCAACTGCGGCGAGCAGTCCGACGCCGAGCCAGAACGGCGGAATCGAGGCGAGGACGCCGGTTTTCCAGAGAGCCAGCAGGCCGGCGGCGACGAGCAAGACGTAACCCAGCAGGTAAACGCCCATCCACTTCATAGACTTCCTCCGTGGGGACACGCCCCTCCGATGGGAGGAGCAAGTTCTGCGCCAGACTCTTGGATCTTTCTGATCCGCGCGGACGAGCGGACACGGGCTGCGCCGGCTCCGTAGGACCAGTGGAGGGACGATGCCCGAACTTCTGCTCGCGGTCGGCCTGGCGGCGGGGTGGGAAACGCACGGGCCTGAGCTGTCGTATGTCAGCGCGATCGTGGTCTCCGCCGGGGATGATCGCCGGCTGTACGCGTTGGGAGGCGGCCCCAGCGCGCAGAGCGCGGTCTTTCGGAGCATGGACAGAGGCGTGTCGTGGGAGCGGCTGGCGGATGCGCCGCCCGCCGAGTTCTTCATCGATCTCCAGGCCGACCCGCGCAACCCGGACCGTTTGTTCGCGGCGACGCTGCACGCCGGGTTCTCGAACTTCACGACGAGGCTGTACCGATCGGTCGACGGTGGAGAAACGTGGGCGAAGCTGCAGGCGATCTACGGGTCGTCGTCCTGCTCGGTGGCGGTCGACGCGATCCGGCCGGACACGCTGTACGTCGCCTATGGTGGCGGCGGGCCGCTCTTTTTCCGAAGCGAGGACGGGGGTGAGTCATTCGTCGGACGCTCGGCTCCGTTTTCCGGGGCGCGGCTCCAGGTCGCTCCAGATGGGGCGCTGCTGGCGGTGGTGGGCGCGGCTGGTGTCTTCGAGAGCCGCGACGGCGGAGAGAGCTGGTACGCGCTGGGCGCGCCGCCGGCGACTTGCGGGTTGCTCACGGCCCTGGCGATCGATCCGACGGATTCGGACCGGATGTTTCTCGGGACGGGGAACCCGGGTGTCCCCTGTGGCGAGGTTTTTCGCAGCACGGACGGCGGGGCGACGTGGTCCGCGACGGCGGCCGTCGACGGGCCGATCGCCGATCTGGCGATCGATCCATTCCACCCTATGCTCGCCTACGCGGCCACGGCTCCATACGACCCTACGCCTCCGGGAGGGAAGGTCCTGGTCAGCGGCGACGAGGGCAGGAGCTGGCGGGACCTCGGGCTGCCAGTCTCGACGGGTGCGAACCAGCTTGCACTTTCGGAGGAAGGGCGCCGCCTGTACGCGGCGACGCCGGCGGGCGTTTACGCGCGGGACTTCCGCAGGCCGATCGCGATTGTGCCGCGGCACTGAAGAGGCGAGTTCTGTCATCCCGAGGAGCGGAGCGACGAGGGATCCCTTTATGAGCCGCTTGGTGACTCGAAAGGGATCCCTCGCTGCGCTCGGGATGACAAGGAAGCGATTCTGTCATCCCGAGGAGCGAAGCGACGAGGGATCCCTTTAATAGCCGCAAATGTGACTTTGAAGCGTTGAACGCCGCTATGTTTGTTCACACTTAGCGCTATTTAGGCGCCCTACATACCCCACATACGCGATTTCTCGTTTTCAGTGCGCGAAGTGGGATATGGTCTCTAGTCCCCCCAAAGGTGGAACAGATTCGTTCCCACTCGAAGGCAGGAGGAATCCATGAACCGTACAGCACGACTCATTGCCGGCATCGCCCTGGGACTCATCATCAGTGTCGGCGCACAGGCCAAGGAGAAGAACATCAAGCAGTCGGACCTGCCCCCGGCGGTCCTGCAAACGGCGCAGCTGCAGAGCGCCGGCGAGAAGGTCACAGTCACGGGATACACGCAAGACAAAGTCGCGGGCGAGATGGTCTACGAGATGAACCTCGTCGTCGACGGTCGCGCCCGCGGAGTCTCGATCGGCGCCGACGGCACCGTCGTCTCGGTCGAACAGGAGATCGCGTGGGAGCAACTCCCGGCGTCCGTCCAGACGGATTTCACCAACGTGGCGGGCAAGGGCAAGCTTGGGCCCGTCAGCTCGATCACGAAACAGGGAAAGATCGTGACCTACGAGGCAATGCTCGAGACCGCCGGCAAGAAGGCTCACGTCCAGGTCAAGCCCAACGCCCCGGCAGTCGTCATCCCGGCAACTGATTCCAAGAACTAACCACCACCAGTGAGGGTCCGAGGGCGGCTCGCGAGCCGTCCACCGGAGGCAAACCCCCGGTAGTAGGCAACGCGGACCGAAGGGCGGCGGTAACGCCGCCCTTTTTGTTTCGGACCGCACCCCGCCCCCGCGAGGGATTCGCAATCCTCGTCCCCCCCAAAAAGGCTTGGCCTGTACTAACGAACAGGAGTACTGTACCAAAGACCAGGGTCACCGAACCAGTCGTTTTGGCCGTCCAAATAGGGAGGGGCGATGAAGAGGTCTCTCGCAGCCTTGTTTCTGATGCTCGGTGCGTCGCTCGCGTTCGCCGGCGATCCCGGTGAGAACTACTTCCCGCCGCCGTGCCAGGGAGCCGTGTTCAACGACGTGGCCTGTCCCAGCCAGTACGCGGACTGGATCGAGGAGATCTACAACGAAGGCATCCTCGTCGGGTGCGGAGGCGGCAATTACTGCCCGACGGCGCCGCTGACCCGCGAGCAGGCGGCCGTGGCCATCCTGCGCGCGGAGCACCGCCGCAAGATCCTGACCGGTTTCGGCAGTTGCGGCGTGGGCGCGCAGACGCCCAATTGGGCGATCTGCTCCGGCACCGTCGCGGATTCCTCGATCCAGGCGGACATGGTGGTCGTGGGCACATATCTGACGCGCGTGAGCGACACGCAGATCCCGATCCGAATCTTCGACATCCAGGACGGCAGCTTCTCGTTCGAGATCCAGACCGGAACCTCATTCATGTGGCTGGCCGCGCCGATCGTCCCTCACCCGAACTAGATCGTAGGGGGATCCCTTTCTAAGCCGCTGGGTGACTCGAAAGGGATCCCTCGCTTCGCTCGGGATGACAAGGAAGACGGGCTGTTCTGTCATCCCGAGGAGCGAGAGCGACGAGGGATCCCTTTATGAGCCGCCGGGTGACTCAAAAGGGCAAAAAAAGAGAGGCCCCTAACGGGGCCTCTGAACGAGTGGACTCACCCGGTTCCGAAATCCTTAGGCGCGAGCGTACGAAGAGGCGGTCTCGTAGAGCTCGACTGTCGGAGTTCCCTCGAGGACGGTCGTGAGCTTGGCGAGAACCTGGGGATAGGTCGACGCCTGGTAGGCCTCGGCGCTCTTGCGGTCATCCCAGAGGCTGATGGCGTGGGAGCCCTTCGGGTTGACCAGCGTCACTTCCTCTTGAAAACCGTTCTGCTTCCGAAGCATCGGAAGGACGTCCTTCTCGAACAGGCCGTTGAACTCCTGCTCTTTGCCGCTCTTGATCTGGAAATGGACGTTGCGTGCGAATCTCATGACGATACTCCTGGGTCCTTGAGTGGGTGGCCTCCATCGGGAAAACCCCGACTTCGAAGGAAGGACGGCGACGACAAGGTTTCGAGGCCGGCGGTTCTTTGAAGGAGCTCCACACTATCACGTATTGACCGCTGTCAAGCTCGCCGTTGCGCCTCCCAAGAGAGGAACTTTGGAGGCACACCAGCGTATTGTCCAAGCAGGAGGCACCATGGCTTTGAGATCACTCGCGTCCATAGTGGTGGTTTGTCTGCTCGCGACGGCGGCGCGAGCGGGAGCGACGCCGCAGACTTCGCCTTCGGAGTTTTCCGGCGAGTGGGAGCTGACGACGATGGTCTTCGGCCAGCCGCTGAGCGAGCGGCTCACTCTCAAGGTGGACAAGGGGAAGATCACCGGCACGATCTCCGGCCGAAGCACTCCTGTGTCGGTCAAGGTCGACGGGAACCATGTCCAGTTCGAGTACAAAGATGCTGACGGCACTAACAACGTCTATGAAGGTCGTCTTCAGGACGGCAAGCTCTCGGGAACGATGAAGGTCTCGAATGAGCCGTGGGGTCAGACGCCTCCTCTCGAGTGGAGCGCCCGGCGCCCGGCGACGGACAAGCCGGCGGCGCCGCGCACGCTCGACTTCGAGCCGAAGGAGTTCCACCGGGTGTTTTCGAGCTCGATCGAGCCGGTGCTGCACATTTGGCCGGGCGACACGGTGCGCACGCGAACGGTCGACGCCGGCGGAGTCGACGAGAACGGGAAGTCGCGCGTCCTCGGCGGCAATCCCCAGACGGGACCCTTCTATGTCGAGGGGGCGATGCCGGCAGACACGCTGGCGATCCACGTCCGCAAGCTCCGCCTGAACCGCCCGAGCGCGATCAGCGACGACGGTCTCGTCGGGCGCGCGCTCACGACGGACTACGCCTCGGAGCACAAGGACAACAACTTCAACAACGTGGTCTGGACGCTCGACCTGGAGAAGGGCGTGGCCCGGCTCGCGAAGCCCACGGCGCATCTGAAGGACGTGGCGGTGCCGGTCAAGCCGATGCTCGGCTGCGTCGGCGTGGCTCCGGGCTTCGGCGGCGCTGCGCGGGGGACCGGAGATTCCGGACGCTTCGGCGGCAACATGGACTTCAACGAGATCCGCGAGGGGGCGACCGTGTATCTCCCCGTCTCGCAGCCCGGCGCGCTTCTCTACGTCGGCGACGGCCACGCCCTCCAGGGCGACGGCGAGCTCAACGGCAACGCGCTCGAGACCTCGCTCGACGTCGAGTTCTCCGTCGACCTGCTTCGCGAAAAGGCCATCTCCGGGCCGCGAGTCGAGAACGACGAGTATCTGATGGCGATGGGTCTGGGCGGTTCGCTCGACGACGCGTTTCGCGAGGCGACTTCCGGCCTCGCGTCCTGGCTGGAGAAGGAGTACGGGCTGACCGGAGCCGAGGCGGCGATGCTCCTCGGGACCACGGTCGAGTACAAGATCTCCGAGGTCGCCGATCGCAACGCCGGCATCGTCGCCAAGATCCACAAGAAGTACCTGCCCCCGCCGGCGAGCCCCGCGCCCCCCAAGAAGTAGGAGAGCCCTTCGTAGCCTCGCTATCGCTTCAAAGGGATCCCTCGCTGCGCTCGGGATGACAAGCGAAGAGACGAACTGTCGCACTTGTCATCCCGAGGAGCGAAGCGACGAGGGAACCCTTTCGTAGCCTCGCTGTGACTTCAAAAGGGATCCCTCGCCGCGCTCGGGATGACAAGGGTTGGAGTGGGGCTCGTCCTCTTGTCATCCCGAGGAGCGAAGCGACGAGGGATCCCTTTGAAGTCTCAGTACGGCTGCTAAAGGGATGAACGCCGGGCTTCGCCCGACGTTGCCTACTGCTGATGGTCTGCCTGTCGGTGGTCGGCTATCTCGCTGCGCTCGGGAAGACGAGGGCCAGCCCGCATTTCCGGCACGAGTCGTGCTTCTCCTCTGTCGAGTGCGCCGGAAACGGCTCCGCCGCACGAGACGCATGGAGGCAGTCATGAATCGATGTGTCCGGATCGTGATCGGTGCCGTCCTGGCGCTGGGGATCGGCGCCATCGCAAGCGCTCAGTCGAAAAAGCTCAAGCAGTCAGACCTTCCCGAGGCGGTCCAGACGACCGCCGCGCAGGAGAGCGCCGCAGGACGCGTCACCGGGTACTGGCAGCGCGAGCAAGACGGGGGGGTGGTTTACGAAGTCGATCTCGTGGTCGACGGGCACGAGAGGGGAGTGCTGATCCGTCCGGACGGCGCGGTGGTCATGATCCAGGAGGAGGTCCCGTGGGATGGGCTCGACCCGAACGTGCAATCCGGCATCAAGCAGCAGGCCGGAGACGGCAAGGTCGACAAGATCTATTCGATCACGAAGAACAAGAAAGTCGTCCGCTACGTCGCGACCGTGGACAACCGCGGGCGGAAGGCGAAGGTCCAGGTCGGGCCGGACGGAGGGCCGCCCTCCGACGGCGGTAACAGCGACCGGTAGCGGAGGCCCTCATTCGCCCACCCAAAACTCGATCTCCCGCAACGATGGGCTCCCGGGCTTGAGATAGCCGTTCTGCCAGGTGTCGGTGTCCTTGAGGCCCTTCCACCGCTTCTTCTTCGGCTGAGTCTGGCGGCGAAAGCGCCAGCGGTACTGGTTGTAGACGGCCATGATGTTGGTGGCGTAGGCGGCGGCGAGGCCGGGGGCGTCACGGATGATCAAGAGGTTTTCGTCGTTGGTGCCGCTGGCTCTGGGACCGAGGTTGTGGGAGCCGGTCAGGAGAACGGGATCGGCGCCGAAGGGGTCGACGAGCACGATCTTGCTGTGGACCATGGCGTGGGCTTCGGGGAGCTTCTTCAACTCGCGGCGGAAGAACTTGGTGGCCTCGTCGATCGCGGCGGGGAGGACGACCTCGTAGTCCGCCTTCTCCCAGTTGGAGTGGTCGAAGAGCTGGACGGCGGTCTTGCTGGTGCTGGGGTCCTGGTTGATGGCGCCGTGGATGTAGAGGCGCTTCCCGGTGACTCCCTTGCGCGCGGTATCGATGATCTGGTTGAGGAGGGAGTCGCGGGGTCCGGGGTTGAACATGAGAAACAAGATGGCCTGCTTGGCGGCGACGATGACCTTGCGCGCGTCCACGAGATCGACCTGGCCGACGGTGGGCGTGAACCAGAGCCGGGCCTTGGCCGCCGCGATGGCCTCATCACGGGGATTGGTGTTGCTGTTCTTGAGGCTGTCCGGGGTGTCGTCTCCGGCGTCCTTGAGCAGGTCCCACTGGGCGCGGTATTCGGCGGCGAGGCCGGGGTCCTGGATCAGGACCGAGTTGTTGGCCTGGGTGCAGAGGCCGGTCTTGGTCCAGTTCTGGCTGCCGGTCCAGACCCAGCGGGGCTTGTCTTGATTGTCGCAGATGACGAGGAACTTGTTATGGCCGAGCGCCCTTGGTGAACACTTACGGTCGTGCAGGTCGATTTTGTTCTTGAGCGCGGCCCGAGCGTCCGCGTTCTGGTCCTCACCCTTCTTCTTGACGCTTCCGTTGGCGAGGACCACGTGGGCGCGCTGGCCGAGCTTGATCAGGGCGCTTTCGAGCTGCGGGTCGTCGAGCTCGTATAAAGCGGCGTAAACG
>JBASRI010000043.1:0-3212 GCA_049273755.1 Thermoanaerobaculia bacterium | reverse complement strand
CGGTACGAGACGCCCGAAGCGTTCAATGCGTTCAGCCGGAGGTTCGAAAGGGAGCTGGCGGCGCTGCCCGGCGTGACCGCGGTTGCCGCGGTGAGCCATCTGCCCTTCGACCACATCCCCAACTGGGGAGGGCCTTACCTCTCGTCGCCCGGAGCGGACGAGAGCACGGCCCCGATGGCCGACTATCGGGCTGTCACCCCGGGATTCTTCGCGGCGGTCGGCGCGCGCGTGGTCGCCGGACGCAACTTCGAGGAGTCAGACGATACGACGGGGCAGCCCGTCGTCATCGTCGATGAGCGCCTGGCGCGGCTCGCCTGGCCCAACGAGAGCGCGGTCGGCAAGCGGCTCGGCGTGGATCCGCGGTCGACGGGACACCCTGCGGAGTGGGTCGTGGTCGTCGGAGTCGTCCGGCACCTCCGCTGTCGCAGCCTGACGGCGGAAGTGCGGGAGCAGATCTACTTCCCGCAGCGGCTGATCAACCGCAATCCGGCGGCATACGTCGTGCAGGCTTCGACGGACCCGGCGGCGTTGGCCGGCCCGATTCGAGCGATCCTGTCGCGCCTGGATCCGGAGCTGCCGATCTCCGAGGTTCGACCACTGGCCGAGTACCTGACGGAGGCGCGCGGAGCGCAGCGCTTCACGATGATCCTCGCCGCGGCGTTCGCCGCCGTGGCAATGCTGCTCGCGTGCGTCGGCCTGTACGGCGTCGTCGCGTACTCGGTGGCGCAGCGGCGCAAGGAGTTCGGCGTGCGGCTGGCGCTGGGAGCGCTTCCGCGCCAGGTGCGGGCGCTGGTGCTGCGGGAGGGAGTCGGGGTCGCCGCGATCGGCCTCGTTCTCGGCATTCCCGCGGCGTGGCTGGCAGCGCGGCTCCTTCGCTCGCAGCTTTTCGGGGTCACGCCGCGCGACACGACGAGTTACGCGGCGGCCGTTGCGCTCCTGGGACTCGCGGCGATTCTCGCGTCCTGGTTCGCCGCCCGGCGCGCGACGGCCGCGAGTCCTCTCGAGGTCCTGCGCGCCGACTGACAACCGAATCGGCCCCTCGCTGCGCCCGAGGGTGACGCGCGTTCAAAACGCCTGACCGGTCGCGAAGGAGATCATCAAACCCCGGTGGCCAGCGGGGTCTCTATGGATGGCGTAGCCCGCGTCGATACGAAAGACGTTCATGACCGGCGCCCAGGCCATTGCCAGGCGAAGGCCGACACCGGCGTCCATCTTCAGCTCGGGAAGCCGCAGACTCCGCGTCGGTCCGCCCACGAGCCCTGCATCGAAAAACACCGCGAGCCCCGGCGAGATCAGTCCGAACCACTTCGAGGCGCTGAAGATCCGATGCTCGAGGTTGAGAATGATGCGGCGGTCCCCCTCAAAGGCGTGAAGGTGGTAGGCGCGCAGGCCGGCCTCGGAGTCGGCAAAGATCTGGACGTCGCGGTCCAGGTTCCAGCCCCGCAACCCCGCAAGCTGCGCGACGAAGGTTTGCCGCGGCGCCGTCTCGAATCTGCGCACATAGAGCACGTTCGCCGACAAGAGGGAGTTCTCGAGGCCCCGGCCGACCCTGCTGTCCCAGGCCACGCGCGCCTGGACAAAACCGGACGCGCCGACTCGGAGCCCCGCGCCCAGCTCCAGGCCCAGGACCTCGGTCGTTTCGGCGACACCGAACGCCGAGGGCGAGATCCCGAGGCGCAGCGAGAGGCGGGGGCCAACGCCGATGTCCTCGTACCGCTCATCGTGGTTGACGTAGTCCCACTTCAGGAAATCGGCATGGAGGGCCTCGTACTGCAGAAACAGGTAGCGAAAGTGGCGATCCTCCGCTAGCGCCGCGACCTCGGTCTTGCCGGCAGAGGCCGCTCGGAATCGATCGTCGCGCCAGTCGAACCCCACGCTGAGGCGCGACGCATTCCCCTCCCGTGCCGAGAGGGCGATGCCATACGCCGCGCGAAGCCGGAAATGATCGGCGCCGAAGGTCGACCCGACCGCACCGCCTTCCAGGTACGTGAACTCGTCGCGCCGGATGTCCCCGAAGGCGATTTCGGCCGACCATGGAGCCGTCGTCGAGTAAAAGGGGCGTTGAAGCTCGAGAACCCTCTCGGATCCGTCGGAGTTCGACGCGTAGACCGCGTGGGCAGTCACGAACGGGAGAAAGAAGTTGGGAGTCAGGATCTCGACGGAGCGGTAGGTCCGATCCTGATCCTTCTCGAAGGCGAATCCCAGCCGGGTCGCCGTTCCGAGAAAGTTTTTCTCGCCCAGAGTGATGCCGCCCCGCATGGCTCCTCCGCCGCGGCCGGCGGAAAGACCGACCTGAACCGTCCACGCGTCCTGGGTGTTCACCTGGACATCCACGACTCCATCGCGGACTTCGCCCGCAACGACGGACACCGATCGAAACAAGCCCAGCGCCCGCAGGTTCCGCTCGGCTTCCGCGAGGATCGCGGGATCGTAGGCGTCCCCCTCTTCGAAGATCAGAAGGCGACGAACAGTCGACTCGAGTGTGACGACGTGGAGCGCGTTGGCGCCTCGAGTGAGGATCCCTCGGACCTCGTCGGGGCCGAAGACGTCGACCGTATTGATGACGACGCGGCCGATGTACACCGGCTCGGCACCCTCGATGGAGCAAGGCGAGAGTGCTGCCCAGATCAGGAGAGCCAGACCGACGACACCAGCCGCCCGTCGGTCGAGCCGCGCAGGGCACTCGCCGCGGCTGCTGTAGCAGCGGCGCGACGCCCAGACTCGTATCCTCGACCGGCACTCCACGGCTCGGCTCCTCGATTTTCAGCGAGATCTTGATCATGGAGCCGCCGCGCAGACACGTCCAATCGTTTGTTTCGCAGGGATTGATAGCTCGTAGCGATGGATGCGCGTCGGGACCCCGTTAGAAGACGCACCGCCACTCGAAAGGGATGAAACGCCGGGCTCCGCCCGTCGTTGCCTACTGCTGAGGATCCCTTTAGAAGACGCACCAAGACTTGAAAGGGATCCCTCGCTGCGCTCGGGATGACAGAGGGCAGCGAGGCAGCGCAGACGTTCTTGTCATCCCGAGGAGCGCAGCGACGAGGGATCCCTTTACAAGGAGCACCCAGACTTAAAAGGGATCCCTCGCTGCGCTCGGGATGACAGAGGGTAGCGAGGCAGCGCAGACGTTCTTGTCATCCCGAGGAGCGCAGCGACGAGGGATCCCTTTACAAGGAGCACCCAGACTTAAAAGGGATCCCTCGCTGCGC
>JBASRI010000014.1:0-2400 GCA_049273755.1 Thermoanaerobaculia bacterium | reverse complement strand
GTCCGGAGGGGGTGAGGTGTCCGACAGCGACGCGTGCTCCGGACGAATCAGCACGCGCACGCGATCTCCCTCTTCGTGCTTGATCTGCGGCGGGATCGGAAGCGACAGCGGACCCAGGCGCACGCGGCGGTCCTGCGCGCTTCCCACGAGGATCGCCCCCGCGCCCAGGAACGTCGCGACGAAAAGCGACTGCGGGCTCTGATACAGGCGGTCCGGCGGGCCGACCTCCAGAAGCCTCCCGCGGTCGATGACCCCGATGCGCGTTCCGAGCTCGAAGCCCTCCTCCTGGTCGTGCGTGACCAGGATCGTCGTCACGCCCAGGGTTTTCTGGATCTCCTTCAGGCTCTGCCGCAACTGCGCGCGGATCTTGACGTCGAGAGCGCCGAAAGGCTCGTCGAGCAGCAGCACGCGAGGGCGATACGCGAGGGCGCGCGCCAGGGCGACGCGTTGCCGCTGGCCGCCGGAAAGCTGGCTCTCGTAGCGCCCGCCGAGGCCGCCGAGGCCGACCAGATCCAGCAGTTCCTCGCGGCGCTTGCGGCGCTCCGCGGCCGGCACGCCCCGGATCCGCAATCCGAACTCGATGTTCTCGTCCACCGTCATGTGGCGGAAGATCGAGTAGTTCTGAAAGACGAATCCGATGTCCCGTCGCTGCGGCGGAAGGTATGTGACGTCGGTGCCGGCGAGCCGGATCGTTCCCTCGTCCGGCAGCGCGAGGCCCGCGATCATCCGCAGGATCGTGCTCTTGCCGCTGCCCGAGGCCCCGAGCAGGACGAAGAGCTCGCCGGTCTCGACCTCGAGCGAGATGCGGTCCACGGGCACCTGCGTGGCGTAGCGCTTGGTGACGTTCTCGAGGACGATCGACATCAGGAAATCCGCTTTCCCGCGTAGCGCAGGAGGAAGAAGAAAATCAGGAACGAGAGGACCGCGAGCGTGGCGGCGACGGCGTTGGCCGCCGCGAGGTTGCCGGCCTCGAACTGGGCGAAGATGTAGAGGGGGGCCGTCTGGGTGCGCAGCCGCAGGTTGCCCGAAACCATGACCGTCGCCCCGAACTCTCCGAGCGAGTGCGCGAAGGTCAGGAGCGCGCCGGCGAAGAGGCCGCCCTTCAACGTCGGCAGGATGACGTGTCGGAAGGTCTGCCACGCGCTGGCGCCGATCGTGTACGCGGCCTCCTCGTAGGTCTCCTCGAGCTCATCCAGCACCGGTTTGACCGCTCCGAGCATGTAGGGGAACGTCACGAACAGGTGCGCGAGCAACACGCCGGCCGGCGCGAACATCGGCTGGACGCCGAGGGGCTCGAGGAGCCGGCCGAGAAGTCCGATCGGCCCCCACAGCAGCAGCAGCGACGTGCCGACCACGACCGTCGGGATCGCCACCGGTAGGTTGACGACGATGCCGAGCACGCGCTGCCCGCGGAAGCGGTAACGCGAGAGCACGTACGCGGTGTACGTCCCCAGCACTGCGTTGATGGCCGCAGTGGCGAAGGCGATCAGCAGGCTGAAGCGAAACGCGAACTGTGCCTCAGGGGAGCGCAGGGCCGCGAGGAAGGCTCCCGGCCCGCCCTTGAATGCGAAGACGAAGATCGCCGCCAGGGGCATCAGGATCAGCGGGAGGAGCACGAGCACGACGATCGAGGCCGGCACGACGGCGCGCCGCGCTCCAGGGCGCTTGGCCGAGGCGGAAGCGCTCACCTCTGCTCTCCCGCTTTGAGCACGCGCTTCTTCCAGACGCCTTCCACGATCGTCTTCTTTGCGGCGCGCCAGCCGCCGAAATCCGCGATCCGAAACGGATCGTCGATCCCGGCAAACTCGGCGTGGCCGGCGTTCCACTCGTCGTTCACGCTGCGGAAGCCGTACTTGACGAAGATCCGCTGGGCCTCCTCGCTCCACAGAAAACGCGCGAAGCGGTCCACCCGCGCGCGCTCGGAAGGCCGGATGTTTCGATCGATGACGACCAGCGTGTGCTCGGAGAGGATCGTGCGCCGCGGAGCGACGATGTCGGCGCGGAGGCGCCCGCGGGAGCGGTCGTAGACAGCCTCCTGCTCGTAGGTGATCAGGGCGTCGCCAAAACCGTTCTCGAACTGCGTGCGCGCCGCCCGGGCGGAGGCCGCCTGTGCGACGACGTTCTTCCAGATGCCGGCCAGAAGCCGCTCGCCCGCGTCCGGACGCCCGGGCTCTTCGCGCGCGCCGGCGCCGTACTCCGCGACGATCGCCCAGTTGGCGCCGCCCGAGGTCAGCGGGTCGGGGTGCACGATCTTCGTTCCCGGGCGGGTCAGGTCCTTGAAGTCGCGGATGCTTCGCGGATTTCCCGGGCGCACCAGGATCAGGAATGGAGTCCGGTTGACGACGCCGCCTTCCGGCAGCTGCCTCCAGCTTCCCGGCGGCACGACGCCGGCGTCGGCCA
>JBASRI010000006.1:0-8884 GCA_049273755.1 Thermoanaerobaculia bacterium | reverse complement strand
CTACGAACCTGTACCGCACATTCAGTTCTCTTGCGGGCCATCTAGTGGCTTTCGGCCAGCGCCCGGGCCTCGTCCTGGAGCTTCGCGATGGATTCCTCGCTTCCGAGCACGACCAGGACGTCGCCGTGCTCGAGCCGGTCGGTCGGCACGGGCACGAACCGGCGCTCGACACCGTCCCGCCCCATCCGCTTGACGGCGAGAATCGAGACGCCAAGGCGCGAGCGCAGGCCGGCGTCCGCGACGGTGCGCTTCTCGAGCGTGGGGGGGACCTCGAGCTCCACCAGGCGGTGACCTTCAGGCAGCTCCAGCAGGTCCACCTCGCCGTTCTCCTCGCCGAGAGTCCGCACGGGCGTGACGAGACGGTTGCGGCGCAGGACCTCGCTGTCGAAGGCCGCGAGCAGATCCCGCTGGGTGACGACGCCGAGGAACTTCCTGTTCCTTGGGTTGTCCACGACCGGAAGCTGCCCGAGGTCGCGGAACCAGAGCGTCTCGTTGACGGCCGTCAGCGGGGTCTCCGGGGTCGTGAACGGGATCTCGGTCGCCAGATCGGCCGCGATGACGAGGCCCTCCAGGTCGCGTTCGGGGAAGGACTCCTTGACGTCGTGGATGTCGACGGCGCCGACGAGCCTCCCCTCCTCGTCGCCGACGTAGAGGAGAAGGCTGCGGGATTTCAGGAACTGGGAAATGATCTCGGGCAGCGGCATCGCGCGGGGGATCAACGCGACGTCTCGCCGCATGACGTCGCCGACTTTGAGGCTCGCGAGCGCGGTCGCCTCCGGCGTCTTCTCCCAGACGATTCCAGCCGACCGGAGGCTCGCGATGTACATCGAGTCCTTCTGCAGGAACTGGGCGGTCACGATGGCGAGGACCGAGACGACCATCATCGGAAGGAGGACGGCGGTGTTCTGCGTCAGCTCGAACATCATGATGACGGCCAACAGCGGCGCCCGCGTCACGCCCGCCATCATGCCGCCCATGCCCAGCAGCGCGTAGCCTCCGACCGGCGCCGAGAGAGTGGGGAGCGCCGCGTGGACGAGCTTCGCAATCGCGCCCCCGAGGGTGGCTCCCACCAGCAGCGAGGGGGTGAAGACACCGCCCACGCCGCCCGAGCCGATCGTCGAGGCCGTCGCGACCGTCTTGCCCACGCAGAGGGCAAGCAGGAAGAGGAGCGTCGGGTTGCCGTGCAGGATGCGGTCCGTCGCCTCGAACCCGTTGCCGTAGACCTCGGGCAGCGCGATCGCGATTGCACCGACGATGGCTCCCCCGATCGCCATCGTCGCCCATACGGGGAGCTTCGAGGCGGCGCGGAGTTTCTTCCCGAGCGCCAGCGCGCGCACGAAGAAGGTCGAGAAGAGTCCGCCGAGCACCCCGATCACCATGAAGGGCACGAACTCGAAGAGCGACTCCACGCGAAACGGCGCGACCTGGTAGACCGGCTCGTCGCCCAGGACGGCGCGGACCAGCATCGTCGAGACCACAGCCGCGACGACCGCGGGGCCGAAGAGCGCCATCGAGAAGGAGCCCACGACGACCTCGACCACGAAGAGGGTCGCCGCGATCGGCGTGTTGTAGGCGCCGGCCACGCCAGCCGCCATCCCGCAGGCCGTCAGGATCCGGATGCGCTCGGGCGAGACCTTCCACAACCGCGCCAGCGCCGAGGCGCAGGCCGCGCCGATCTGGATGATCGGACCCTCGCGCCCCTCCGAGCCCCCCGTCGCGATGACCACGACCGAGGACGCCCCGCGAGCGAGCGAGGGGCGCAGCCGCACGGTTCGCCGCCCGAGCGAGACCACCTCGATCATGTGGGAGATGCCCGAGAGGCTGCGCTCGCCGAAGAAGAACCGCGCGATCAGGCCCCCGACCAGGCCGCCCGCCGCCGGCATCAGCACCCGCGCCCAGGGTGGCAGCGCCTCGCCGCCCCGGACGATGTCCGGCGTCCGCACCAGGAGGGCCGTCAGGCTCCGCGTCAGCCAGCGGAAGGCGATCGCGCCGGCGCCCCCCGCCAGACCCGCCGCCGCGGCGAGCAAAAGGAACTGGGTATTGGGGTCGCGCCAGAAGAAGCGGCCGAATCGGGTCGGCCGGGACGGGGCTTCAGGCGCGGTCATTCTCCATCTTCGTACTTCGAGATCTCCGACTCTTCGATCTCCTCCTCGCCTCCGAAGAAGAAAGCGTGGGAGCAGTCGGTCCCGCAGAACGTGCTTCCGCCCATGCGGACGGCGCACGTGTCGCAGACCGACTTGTGGCAGATCGGACAGCGCGGCAGGGCGTACGGGTATTGCGTCGAGCAGACCGCGCAGTGGTCGGAGAGGCCGGCCATGTCCAAAGTATAGCGGTGTGACGGACTTTGAGGAGGCAGGAGGCGGGACGCAGGAGACAGGATCAAGCAGCACAGCCTGCCTCCTGCCTCCTAGTTTTGTTATCATCCGCCCTCCCAAAAGGGCGGTGTAGCTCAGTTGGTCAGAGCAAGCGGCTCATATCCGCTGTGTCCGGGGTTCAAATCCCTGCACCGCCACCAACCTTCGCCAACCGTGGAGGCCCTTCGTGGCCCTACTCTCTGCGCCGACCCCCCCGACTGTCTGCGGCGCGCTTCTCGAAGAACTCGTCGCCTTTCCTAATCGCCGCGGTGACGGCCGAACTTCTTGTCCTTCGCCCGGTACACGTCCCCCGTCCCGCCGGCGCCCAGAGGCGACAGGGTTGCGTAGGGACCGAGACGGGTCCCGGCTGGGTGTCATCGAGGCGAAGAGATTCGAACCAGGGATCACTTGAGTCCATCGACAACGTAGAGATCCGATAGCAGGCGGATATAGGTGTAGACGTAGTACTTTCCGTCTGGCGTCGGGAGCGGCTGCGTCACCTCGGTTACACCGGCCGCATCGGCAGGGATGAGCTCCTTCCAAGCTTCGCGCTTCCCGGTCGCGATGTCGAGCCGGCTGACCTTGGCCGGCAGTTCGGCGCGCCGAAAAACCCAGATGGCGCGGCCGTCGGCGGTCCATCCGCTCGGTTCGTCCGCCGGGGTTACGCCAGGAACGGGCGTCGGCTCGCCCCCCTCAATGGGATAGAGGTAGAGCCGCTGATCCGGCCCTCTCACGACGGCGAGCTTCCCATCGGGCGAGACACACCGGACATAACCGCGGTATCCTTCCGGGCTGACGGCGCGCGGCTTGCCGTCGAAATCGCGCAAGTAGAGCCGCGGTCCGCGCCCAGGTTCGTTGGCGGTCAGGAAGATCCGTTTTCCGTCCGGCATCCAGGTCGCACGCTGCACGTCGATCCCCTCCCGCGAAAGCGTCCGCGGCTCTCCGGCGCCGGTCGGAAAAATGACGACCTGAGGTCCCGACGCGATGCCGACGATCCCGAGCGCCCATTTCCCGTCCGGCGATAGCGATTGTGAGGCTCCGGTCGCCAGCCGAACGGCCGGCGAGCCGTCCGTCTTCCGGATGTAGATGGAATATCCCTCCCCGCCTCCCTCTCCGGACTCCGTGAAGAGGAGCGTGCGGCCATCCTCCGAGAGATCCGTCGCCAGCGACCAGTCGAGCCCTGTCAGTTCTCGCTCCTTCTCCTCACCCGGACCGCGGCCGACATCACCGAGGCGCTCGACGTCCTGTGTGATTAGGAGTCTTCCATCGCGCGCGATGTCGTGAAGCGTCAAGTTCCCCATCGAGCGGAAGAGGGTTCGCTCCCTGCCCGAGAGGCTGGCCCTGTAGAGCGCCCGATTACCCACCTTTGCTCCCGAGAACCAGACCTCTGTCCCATCCGGCGTCCACGCCAAGCCGCGAAGGGAGGCGAACTCTCCCGAGATCGTCCTCCTCTTTCCCGCCCGATCGACGAGCATCACCGTTCCGCCATCGTCCCGCCGCGTTGGATGGTCCTGAAACGCGACGAGGTCACCCTTCGGTGAGACACGCATGCCCGTCATCCAGCCCGCGGTCCGGTAGATCACCTTTCCGATGGGGTATTCGACCTGCTGCACACCCCCGACCTCCCGCACGACGGCTAGCTCCCGTCCGTCCGGCGACCAGTCGGCCCACTCGATATCGTCGAGGATCTCGCGAGGCGCGCCGCCGCCGGCGACCGATAGCCGCGCGAGCGTCCCCACTCTCAGAAACGGATCCAGCGCATGGCGGCCGACTGACAACGCCATCTCGCCCGAGCCGGAGACGGCGAGAATCTCAGCGCCGACCAGACCGAATGGGCGCGATTCCGGACTCTCCGGGCGGCTCACGTAGATCTCCATCAGTTTTCCGTCCCAGGCCGCGGAATAAAGGATCGTCTGGCCGTCAGGCGCGAAGCGCGCCGAAGCGATCTGGCCACGACGAAACGTGAGCTGCTTGAAGAAGGGAGGGTCCAGGCGCCAGAGGCGTCTTCCGGCGAATACACCGGCGAGGACCGCGGCCACGATCGTCGCTGCGACGAGGAGCAGCGCGAGACGCCGACGCGACCTCGCCGCACCCACCGGCTGTTGACCGGTCTCAGCCAAGACGAGGGCCTCGGAAAGATGGTCCCGGATGCTGGCAAGATCGCGGGCGAGATCGCGAGTGGTCCCGAACCGGTCATCCGGATCCTTGGCGAGGCACCGTTCCAGCAGCCAACGGATGGGCGCCGGAGCCTTCGGGTTCAACTGTGCTACCGGCTCGGGTTCCTCGCGGATGATCGCGACTAGGGTCTCGGCGCCCGTCTTTCTCTGGAACGCGCGCTTGCCCGTCGCCATCTCGTAGAGGATGGCGCCCAGCGCGAACTGGTCCGAGCGGAAGTCGATCGGTTGGCCGCTCGCCTGTTCGGGTGACATGTAGCCGGCCGTGCCCATGACCGTGCCGGGCTGCGTGGGCGCCGCGATCGCCGTCGGCAGCACCGACGCATCGTTGGAGACCGACTCCGTTAGCTTTGCGAGGCCAAAATCGAGGATCTTGACGTAGCCGTCCTTCGAGACCATCAGGTTCTCGGGCTTCAAGTCCCGGTGGACGATGCCGGCGCCGTGCGCCTTGGCGAGGCCTTCGGCGATCTGGACCGCGATGTCGAGCAGCTTCTTCGTCGCGAGCGGTTCGCCCGAGGCGAGGAGCTCGCGCAACGTCCTTCCCTCGACGAGCTCCATGGCGATGTAGAGCATGCCGTCCGATTCACTAATGTCGTGGATCGTGAGGATGTTGGGGTGGTTGAGCGCAGATGCCGAGCGGGCCTCCTGTTCGAAGCGCTGTCGCCGCTCGGGATCGGTTGAGGTCTCGGCGAGAAGAACCTTGACGGCGATCTCACGGCCGAGCTTGGGATCCTTCGCCCGATAGACCTCCCCCATCCCACCCGCGCCGAGCGGCGCGAGGATCTCGTAGGGGCCGAGACGGGTCCCCGCAGAAATCGTCACAGACTTCGGGTGGAATTCTATCCGCTGCTCAAGTCTGCCGCCTCTCGATCGGAACGTAGGGCACATCGAAGCCGAAGTGGGCGGGGCCGAAGACTCGGAGCCCCTCCGGTGTGCGCCAGAGAGTCGGCGCGGGGAAGCCGAGGACGGTCACGATCTGGCCGAGCTGGAATTCTGGATTGGCAATTGCGCTCCCTGTTCGCGCGTCGGCGATCGCGATCAGATCGGGAGGCGTCACGCTGACTGTGTCGTCACGCCAGGAAATGATGTTCTCGTTCTTGTACCGGACGCGGTAGCGGCTTTGGCGGAAGGGGCCGCGGCCCTCGATGCTTACTTCGCCAGCGAGGAATCCCGCGTCCTCCTTCCACGGAAAGTCCACGACTTCGCCCTCGAAGAGGCGATAGCCGCCGCCGGCCGTGAGCACTGCCTCGAGGGGATCGCGATGCGCCACGGTGGCCCGGCGGCAGGCTTTCCCGAGCTCCTCGGCGTGGCTCAGGGAGCTGGCGACGAGCACTCCGGGCCGCTTCGCGGTCCGGCCGGGAAGGGCGGCGTCGGTCACGCCAAGCTCGCCGAGGCTGGCGATAGAGATCGCCCGGAGGAGGTCTTCGACTCGGGAACCCCTGGCCACCTTCTTGAGGACGAGGGAGTCGCCGAATCCCGTGACAGCGGCCAGCGGTGTGGTTGAGAGGCCGGCCGCGAGGATGGAGTCCTGGGTGGCTTCCGGGGTCGCGCGCCCGACGCGATCGGCGTCGAGGGCGGGGATGTCGAGGCGAGCGGCCGTCGACAGCGCCGCTGCCGTGCTCCAGGGCCCGAGCTCCGCGGCGATTACGGCCACGAAGGGTCTGCCCAAGTACACGCTGAGGAGGCGGAAAGACGCTTCCACGGCATCCTCCCGCGCTCGCGGCAGATCGGCGAATCGGCTTTTTTCCCCGTCGGAGGGAGGGGCGGTGCTTCCGAGTCCGTAGGGCGAGGCGGCCCAATGGTCGTCGCCCAGGTCCGCGAGGGCGAGGAGCTCGAAGCGCAGCCCCGCCTTTCGGTCGTCCTCGAGCCGGGCCAGACCCTCCGAAAGACTGCCTCCTCCTCCGCAGCCGAGATACGAGCAGCCGACCAGGATGTCCTCGAGCGCCTCCCGATCGAGCGCGCGAGCGCGAGGGTTGCGTTTGGCGGGTATGCGGCCGCGGGGCGCAGCGAATCCTCGCCATGCGATGTTTGCTCCGAGGCCGGCCAGTGTCGCTGCGCGGAGAAATCCGCGGCGCGTCGCGACGGGCGCCGGCAGTCCCGCCTGGGAGCCGCCTTCGGCGATCCACTTGAGCTCGCTCCGAAGGTCCGCGGCGCACTGCCACCGGTCCTCCTGATCTTTCGCCGGGCACTTCTTCACCACGCGACCGCCTTCGCTTCGCGCTCGAACCGTGCGAGCGTGTCGGGATCGGCCGCGACAGATTGGGGGAGAACCTTCACCGCGACGTCCCGGTCTAGGTAGCACGTTACTTCGCCCTCGCTCCTCAGCATGAGCCTTCTACCGGCACACGCTATTCTCGAAACCGCTTTCGAGCTACCGCCGCAATCTGGTGGTCGGTCATCTTGTCAACTGTTTCGACACCGACGATGCCTTTGCCAAGTCCCGCATCTCGAAGACGTTTCTCGATCTCGTGCTTCGCCTCGCCGGGGCCAAGAATCAGAATAGACTTCGCATCGCGAACCGCGGCTATAACGTCGTCATAGTACCGGCTGAGATGGCTTGCGAACCGCCTATCTCGCGCGTCCTCTGCACCGCCCTCACCCCTCGAAAAGCGGACGTGCTTCTCAACGCCCGACAAGATGTGCCTCAGTTCTTCAGTGTCACCGGCAACAGCCGCGATAACGGCCTGCCGATGATCAATCCACAAGGCTACGTCGCGCTCCAAAAGCTTGGTCTCCCCGGATGCGGTTAGCCAGCGGCTGACATGTTACCTGCTCGTCGGGACGCGATCCTCAGTACGGCCAATGCAATCTCGGGCTTCGGCGAGAAAGACCGCCAGACCGCCCAACCCTCACGAACACGAGGTGGAGCGTATCGGAAATAGTTGAGACGGGTCACCGCCGCAACCGCCTTCGCTTCACGCTCGAACCGGGCCAGCGTGTCGGGATCGGTCGCGACGGATTGGGGGAGGACCTTGATCGCGACATCCCGGTCCAGCTTCTTGTCCCGCGCCCGGTACACCTCGCCCATCCCGCCTGCGCCGATGGGCGAGACGATTTCGTAGGGACCGAGACGGGTGCCTGCCGCGAGCGTCATCGGAGGGCTGAGGCGACTCTACACCGCTGCAGGCGGGCGTTGATTACGTGCCCCCGCGAGGAAAGGGCCCGAAGGGATATGCTCCGCTGTACTTGGTCAAGGAACCCGTCGGTTCCTGAGATTGGCCGAAAAATCGTTTTTCTCGAAGGAGGTAGCTCATGCGGAAGAACCTGCTCATGGTTCCCCTCGCGGCGTGTTGCGCCATCGTGCTGTCGAGCTCCGTCGTCCAGGCCGCCGAGAATTGGCTCGGCACGTGGAAACTCGACGCCGCGAAGTCCAAGTACAGCCCGGGGCCGGCGCCCAAGAGTCTCACGCTGAAGTTCGAAGCGACGCCGGGCGGGATCAAGTTCACGGGTGACGGAGTCGACGCCGATGGCAAGGCCATGCACAGCATGTACCTGTCCAAGTTCGACGGCAAGGATGTCCCGTACGAGGGCAATCCGGACGCCGACATGGCCGCGCCCAAGAAGATCGACGACAACAGCTACGACAACACCTGGAAGAAAGGTGGGAAGGCAACAGTCGTGGCAAAGCTCGCGGTCTCCCCGGACGGCAAGACCATCACCATCACCCAGATCGGAAAGAACGCGAAGGGCGAGGCCGTGAACAACACGATTGTGTACAACAAGCAGTAGACGTTCTCTCCAAGGCTCTTCCCCGGATTGGTCGAACACTTGTGTGCATGGGCCCGTGCGTCGCGCGGGCCCATTTTCTTGCGCGCCGGCCGAGGTCGGGCTTCCCTTCGCCGGGTCTCGGACCCACAGCGCGGCGGTCATGCGAACTCAGGACGGTCGTAACGCGGGAGTTTGGAGCGGGCAACAGGGATCGAACCGGCGGCATCCAGCTTGGGAAGAAGTGCCGAAGCTTCGGGATGATTCGGGACTACCGCGTATCAGCCACTTAGCCGCCGTCACCGAGCGTCTCGAAGCGTCCGCGAGCATCCTTTAGTCCCCGGGCTCACCGAGTGGGACATAGATTCGACGGGAGACCTACTTCCCGCAAGCGACGAGCTTCTTTGCTAAGCGCGAGCGACTTGGCACCCGCCTGCACCAACGTCTTTGGGCCATGGTAACGTCCAGGCCATAGGAAGCGCCCATCACAACGGCAGTCGTGCCGGCGAAACTGCCTGAACCGCGATCACCGCGCTCAACTGAGCGATGGTTGGCAAGTCGAAAAGTTCCCGCACAGACATACGCTGGTCCACGGAGGCCCGAAGTCGCGAGAGCACCCGCATCGCCAGGAGTGAATCGCCGCCCAACTCG
>JBASRI010000001.1:0-5148 GCA_049273755.1 Thermoanaerobaculia bacterium | reverse complement strand
CGCGCTACGGCGTGCTCCGCGCGATCTTCTCCCACTTCGGCAAGGGGCCGATCGAGATGGGCGAGGAGGCTCTGAACAGGGCTCTGGTGGAGCTGGCCACGAGCAAGCCGCCCGGCTGCGCCGTCACCGCCGCCTACGACGGGCTGGAGATGGAGGTCGGGGTCTAGCTTGTCATCCCGAGGAGCGTGAGCGACGAGGGATCCCTTTAGGAGCCGAACCGAGACTGAAAAGGGATCCCTCGCTACGCTCGGGATGACAAAAGGGTCGCGAACGTCTACTCGATTCGCGACCTCGTGTGCGCCGGCAGGGCAGGGCCGGTGGCCACGACGGGCGTACCGGCCCGCGCAGACTCTTCCTTCGCGATGTCGAGAACGGCCTTGCGGGCTTCCTTCGCGCGCTTGACGAAGGCGAGCAGGCCACCGGCCATCAACACGTAGAAGCCGCCCCAGACCAAAGAGATCAGGGGCTTGCGTGTGACGTCCACGGAGAGAGACTCGACCGTCGCAGCCTGGTATTCCTGCGCGGGGTCCTTCGAGACGCCCGTGAGGCGAACCACCACCGCGCCGTCGTTGGGCGAGACCGCGAGCACGCGCGCCATGCCGCCGGGCACGCCCGGGATGTCGACCTCTTCCGCGTCCGCCTCCCGGCTGTCCATGTGGAAGCGGTACCGGATCGTCATGTCGCGATTGACGCCGTCCGAGGGCGTGATCGTCAGGTCCGTCAGGACGAGGATCGTCTTCTCGCCCCGCATCATGGCCGAGCGGTCCGCGTTGAAGGCGCGGAACGTGAAGCCGATGCCGTCGATGTTGGTCGTGGTTCCCTTCGTCAGGCGCACGTCGCGGCCCACCGTCTCGGGTTGGCCGGGGTCGTACTGCTGGGGCGCGATGTAGAGGTCGGTGATCGGCGTGCTGTCGATCGACGGGTTCGCCATGAGCTGGCCGGTGCGGCTGTTCTCGTACATCTTGGGATACGCGTAGTAGGTCTTGCCCCGCGCGGTGACGACCTTGACCTCCATGGCCTGCTTGCGGTCGGCCGTGCCCGGGACGACGCGGAGGAAGGTCAGCGTGGCGCCGCCCGCCTTCTTCGGGACGTTGACGGGAAGCGTGACTCGCTGCGAACGGGCGTAGGCGCCCGAAATCACCACGCCGGCGAGCATGATGCCGACGCCGACGTGCGCGAGATATCCGCCCGCGCCGCCGAGCTTCCCGTTGCGCGCCTTCCGGATGACCGCGCGGAGGTTCATGTCGGCGGCGAAGAAGGCCACGAAGAGGAACACGAGAGTTCCGGGCTGCCGTGCTCCGAAACCGACGGCGACCAGCGTCAGGACCGCCGCCACGACGAGCGAGCGCCGCGCGCTCGTCAGAAACGCTCCGAAAGTCTCGCCCTTCCAGGACACGAACGGCACCAGCCCCGCGAGCAGGATCAGCAGGAGTCCCGCCGGCGCGGTCGTCTTCGCGTAGAAGGAGGTCTGGACCTGCGAGGGCGTTCCGGAGAGCCGCGTCAGGACGGGGGCCGACGTGCCGAGCAGGATGACCGTCGCGAGCGAGCAGAAGACCGCGATCCCCAGGATGAACAGGACGCTTCGCGACAGAAGCGGCGTCTCCTCCTCCTCGACGACCGGGATCGACCGCCAGCGCCACGCCAGCAGCGCGACCGACAGCAGGATGAAGGTCGCGAGGATCGCGACGAGCCATCCCGTGATGCCGAGGTCGATGAAGGAGTGGACCGAGAAGTCCGCGAGCACGCCCGACCGCGTCAGGAACGTCCCGTACAGGATCGCGGCGTAGGCCGTGCAGGC
The DNA here is from genome assembly GCA_049273755.1 of Thermoanaerobaculia bacterium. Lineage (GTDB taxonomy): Bacteria > Acidobacteriota > Thermoanaerobaculia > UBA5066 > Gp7-AA6 > DAHUXD01. The sequence continues at coordinate 3,350 of JBASRI010000001.1, read as the reverse complement.
CAGGATCAAGTTGATCTTGCGGTGGCGCTTGCGCGCGCGCTGGAGGAACATCCCGTGCACGAGAGCGGCGGTGAAGAGCCAGGGCACCAGGCTCGTGTTCTCGACCGGATCCCATCCCCAGTATCCGCCCCAGCCCAGCGTCTTGTAGGCCCAGTAGCCGCCCATCAGGATCGCCGTGCCGAGCGTCAGGAAGGTCAGCAGCGCCCACGGGACCGCGCGGGTGATCCAGCCGTCCCAGCGTTTCTTCCAGAGCGCCGCGATGGCGAAGGAGAACGGCACCGACAGGGACGCGAAGCCGATGAACATCACGGGCGGGTGGATGACCATCCACGGGTCCTGGAGCAGCGGGTTCAGCCCCACGCCGTCCACCGGAGGCGGGGGAGGCAGCAGCCTGAACGGGCTCTGCTTGCAGAGGATCGCGATGAGCCCCAGGAAGGTCGCGAGATAGACGATCATCACCGGCGCTTCCTGCTCCTTGGCGCTGCGCCAGACGAACAGGCCGATCAGCGCTCCCCAGAAGCACCAGAGCAGGAAGGAACCTTCCTGTCCCGCCCAGAACGTCGAGATCAGGAAGTGGAGCGGGAGCTCGTTGCTCGAGTAAGAGTTGACGTAGGCGAGGTCGAAGCGGTGCTGGAGCAGCAGCGTCATCAGCACGGCCGAGGCCGCCACGACGCAGGTTGCGTAGGCGGCGTAGAACGTGCGCGCCAGGGGCAAGAGGTCCTTCCGGCCGCGGTCCACGAGCAGGTAGGTCGCCACGCAGGCGAGCCCCGTCATGAGAGCCCCCCAGATCGCCGCCACCCCGGGCCAGAAGTACATCAGGATGTCGGGGCGGGCTTCGACCGGTAGGCCTTTTCGACCTCCGCGCCCTGATACTTGGAGGGGCACTTGACCAAGAGCTTCTCGGCCTCGATGCGGCCGTCCTTGTAACGGCCGATCGCGACGATCGAGATGGCGTCCTTGAAGTTGGCAGGCTTGATCCCGCGGTAGACGACCGGCATCCGGGCGCCGCCCTCCTCGAGAAGGTCGAAAGAGAGCTCCTCGCGGCCGGCGTCGTAGCGGTCGCTCTGCTTGTCGAGCGCCCCCATGACCTGCACGACGCCCCGCGCTTTCTTCGCCTCGTCGAAGGTCAGGTAGGGGGTCAAGGTCTTCTGGAACGCGGTCAGCCCGAAGCCCACGAAGGCGAGGGCCAGAACGGCGGCGACCCAGTAGCCCCTTTTCATTGCGTCAGCGCCCCCGCTCGGCCTCGGAGATCTTCCGGTCGAGCCTCCAGAGGTAGAGGAAGAGACCCACCCAGACGACGACGTTGACCGCCGCCAGATACCCGAGACTGCTCACGCCCCGAGTCTCTCGCGTCTGTCCACCCAGATCAACTGCCGCCGGGGACCGGTCCCGGGCCGGGGATCGGTGCGGAAGGGCCCGAGAAGGCTGACAAGGATAGAGTGATCGGGAGCCGGAAGGTTTCGGCCCGTCACCTCCGGGGCCTCTCCCGACTCTGTGAGATTGGACGATAGGAGACGGAACATGAAGGCAAGGACGATCCTGTTGGCCGTTTCGGCGATGTCGGCGAGCCTGGCTCTCTCCGCGGAGACCTGGAAGAACGCCCCCGTCATCGACGGTCAGTGTGTCGAAAAGGTCAAGGCGAACCCTGACAAGCACACGGTCAAATGCGCCCTGGCCTGCGCCGACGAGGGCTACGGCATCTTGGCGGCGGACGGCACGTACTTGAAGTTCGACGCCGCCGGCAACGCCAAGGCCCTCGCCGCGCTCCAGGCCACCAAGAAAACCGACCACCTCCGCGCCGACGTCGAAGGGGAACGCTCCGGCGAGGAGATCAAGGTGACCGGCTTCAAGCTCCTCTAGCGCTCGTCTGCGCCCCTCGGGCCAGCCTCGCCGCGCGGGCCTCGAGCGACAGGATCCAGAGGAAGAGGCCGGAGAAACCGGCGAGGGCCCCGAAGAAGACCGCTCGCGTGGGCGTGTCCATGAGGATCTTGCCCTGCGGGTTGATCACGGTCTGCGGGTGGAGCGAGGCGGTCACGCGCGGGGCCACGAAGACCAGGAAGGGCATCAGCACGACCGAGAAGAGCGCGTAGGCCGAGGCGATACGCGCCCGGCGCTCCGGGTCCTCGATCGCGGACCGCAGGAACAGGTACGCCGCGTACAGGAACACGAGCAGCAGGTACGAGGACTCGCGCGGATCCCAGTTCCACCAGGAGCCCCACATGATCTTCGCGAAGAGCGATCCGGTGATCAGCGTGAGGACGCCGAAGAGTAGGCCGACGCGCACGGCCGCGGCCGCGACCTCGTCGTGCCACGGATTCCGGCTCCGAAGATAGGCGAACGAATAGCCGGCCGCGACGAGGAAGGCCAGCGTGGACGTCCAGGCGCAGGGCACGTGGAAGAAGACGATGCGCGAGGACTGGCCGATGAATCCCTCCGCCGGCTCGGGCCAGAGGAAGGCCGCAGCGACGATTGCGGCCATGTAAGGGAGGAGCAGGGCCTTGAGGAGCTTCATTCGCTTCGAGCGTTCGTCTCAAGTCTCAAGTCTCGGGTCTCAGGTGGTGCCCCGACTTGAGACTTGAGACCTGAGACCTGGGACTCGTCTCCAATCCTCCCACGCGGTTTCCGCCAACAAGTAGGCGGCGCACGTCGCGGCCCATCGTATGCGATCCGCGTCCGGCCGCCGTCGGGCCCGCGGCAACGGATAATAGGGCAGTGGGATCCGAGGCGGACGCCGTCTGCGCGCACTGTCGTCTGGCCTTGCCGCGCAGCCCTTATCTGGAAAAGGTCGGCGAGTGCGAGCTGTCGTTCTGTTGCTTCGGCTGCGTGACGGTTTTCCGCCTCGTTGGCGCCGCGGGCGAGGAGGGGCGCGCGAATTGGTTTCTTGCGAAGCTCGGGCTCGCGGCCGTTCTGTCCGGCAACGTCATGATGTTCCAGAGCCTCCTGTATTTCGGCTCGCTCGACGCGCTCGGGAAGGATGCCTTGGGCGCGGCGTCATGGATCATGCTGGCGCTCTCGGCGGCGGTGTATGTGATCCTGGGCGTCCCCATGCTCCGCGTCGCGTATCGCGCGGCGCGGCGGGGACGGCTCGTCCTCGAGACACTCATCGCGCTCGGCGCCCTGGCGGCCATCGGCGCATCGGCGGCCGAGACGCTCCGGGGCGGCCGAGGGCTCTACTACGACTCCGGGACGATGGTGCTCGTCTTCGTGGTGCTGGGTCAGTACCTGGACGGGCGGGCCCGACAGAAAGCGGCCGAGACTCTCGCGCCGGTCGTCGACCGCGAGCGGGGGCGGGCGCGGGTTGAGCGGCCCGACGGCGAGCGCGAGGTCGCGCCGGAGAGCGTCGCCCCCGG
>JBASRI010000697.1:0-2881 GCA_049273755.1 Thermoanaerobaculia bacterium | reverse complement strand
GGCGCTCGACCTCGGACCCGCGCCCGCGATCACGATCGTCGCGGCTCCCGGCAGCGCGGGAGCGGCGCAGAACACGGCCGCCGTGGGAGGCGCCACGACGGATCCGCAGCAGGGCAACAATTCGGCGAGCGCCTCGACCTCCGTCGTCCCGGCACCGCCGGCGCCGGCGATCACGGCGCCCGCCTGGGTGCCGGTCGGCACGACGGGGCAGGCGGCGTCGGTCGCGGAACACCCCGGCTCGACCTATGCCTGGACGCTGACGGGCGGGACCATCACGGCGGGACAGAGCTCGTCCCGGATTTCCTTCGACGCCGGGCTTCCGGGCACGACGATGCGCCTCGAGGTGACCGAATCGGTCGTCGGCGGCGGGTGCCCGTCCCCGACCTCGACCGCGCTCGTGCAGGTCGACTTTCTCGATGTCCCACCCGCCCATCCCTTCCACGATTTCGTCGACACCATCGCCCGGAACGGCGTTACGGCGGGGTGCGGCAACGGGAACTACTGCCCCGACTCGCCCAATACCCGCGCGCAGATGGCCGTCTTGCTGCTGAAGTCGAAGCTCGGCGCCGACCACGTCCCGCCGCCCGCCACGGGGTCCGTCTTCCTCGACGTCCCCGCGTCCAACCCGTTCGCGCCCTGGATCGAGGAGCTCGCCGGGCTCGGTGTGACCGCCGGATGCGGCGGCGGCAACTACTGTCCTCTCGCGCCCGTCACGCGCGCGCAGATGGCCGTCTTCCTGCTGAAGACTTTGGAGGGCTCGGCGTATGCGTCTCCGCCGGCTACCGGCACGGTCTTCGGCGACGTACCGATCGGCGGATTCGCGGCCGCCTGGATCGAGGAGCTCTACAACCGCGGGGTCACCGGCGGCTGCCAGGCCTCGCCGCTGCTCTACTGCCCCAGCAATCCGGTCACGCGGGGACAGATGGCGGTGCTCTTGGTCAAGACGTTCGGGCTTCTCTAGTCAAGACGTTCGGGCCGTAATCAACATCTGAGTTACCCGGCCTACGGCCGTGGGCCACTCACGGTGGACGGCTGCCCTACTGCCGGGGGTCTGCGTTACCGCCGCGCTCCGCGCGGCGTCCCTACTGCCGAGGGTCTGCCTTTGGTGGTCGGGTCGGTGGACGAGTCGGTGGCCGGGCCGGTGGACGGGTTGACAACCCCGTCCTCCGTTATATAGTTAACCATATGGTTAATCATCAACCGGCCGCCCTGGACGCGACGTTCGGGGCGCTGGCGGATCCCACGCGGCGGGCGATTCTCGCGAGTCTGGCGGCCCAGCCCGAGTCCTCGGTGACCGAGCTGGCGCGGCCGTTCTCGGTGTCGCTCCCCGCGATCTCGAGGCACCTGCGGGTGCTCGAGGAGGCGGGCCTTCTCGCGCGACGTCGAGACGGGCGCGTGCACCGCTGCCGCCTCGTGGCAGCGCCCATGAAGCCGGCCGCCGCCTGGATCGAGCGCTATCAGCAGTTCTGGCAAAAGCGCCTGGACGCATTGAAACGGTATCTCGAGGAAACGCCTTCGAAGGAGGAGACGGCATGGCCACCCCGCAAACGTCGACCGAAGACCGGCTCAAAGTCTCGCGGACAATCCGCGCCTCGCGGCAGCGGGTCTTCCGCGCGTGGACGGAGCCGGAATTGATGATGCGCTGGTTCGTCGAGGACGATGCCGAGATGAGCGTCTGCCAGATCGACCTGCGCGAAGGCGGTCGGTACCGTCTGGAGGGAAACGTCGGCGGAAAGGCGTGGCGCATCCGCGGCGAATACCTCGAGGTGCGGCCTCCCGAGCGGCTCGTCTACACCTGGACATGGGACCACGATCCCGGCTTCGGGGAGCAAACCGGCGATACGCTGGTGACCGTCGAGTTCCGGGAGCGGGGCAAGGAAACCGAGCTCGTGCTGACGCACGAACGCTTCGCGACGGCGAAGGCGCGCGACGAGCACGACAACGGCTGGAAGCAGTGCCTGGACCGCCTGTCGAAGCTGGCGGAGAAAGAGGAGGAGTTCCGATGAACATTTCGAGAATTCGGATCCGGTTCGTCGCAGCGGCCGCGGCCAGCGTGGTCGTGGTCTTCGCCGCCGCTCTGGCGGGGGACGAAAAGGCCAACCCCGCGTGGGACAAGCTGAAGTCGCTCGTGGGAACCTGGCAGGGCACCATGGAGGGGCATCCCGTCTCGGTCACGTACACGCTCGTCTCGAACGGCACCAGCCTGATGGAGAGTCTCACCGGCGAGCACGACGTGAACATGATCACGATGTACCACCCCGACGGAGACTCGATGCTCGCGACCCACTACTGCGCCGCCGGCAATCAGCCGCGCATCCGCGCGAAGGCACTCTCGGACGACGGGCGCAAGCTCGACTTTCAGTTCGTGGACGCGACCAACGTCGCCGGCTCCTCGGGGGAGGTCATGAACCGCCTCGTCGTGACGTTCCAGGACCCCGACCACTTCACGCAGACCTGGACCGCGCGATCCCGCGGGAAGGACCACACCAGCGACTTCGTCTACACCCGAAAGAAATGACAGGGCTGGCTGATACGATCCCGGTCATGAAGATTGCGCTGAGCAGCGTGTTCGTCGACGACCAGGCCAAGGCCCTGAAGTTCTACACGGAGGTTCTGGGCTTCGTGAAGAGTAAGGACTTCCCGGCAGGAGAAGGCCGGTGGTTGACCGTGGTCTCGCCCGAAGGGTCGGCCGACATCGAGCTGCTCCTCGAGCCCAACGCCCACCCCGCGGCCAAAACGTACCAGAGAACGGTCTTCGAAGACGGGATCCCCGTGACGTCGTTCGCGTCCGCCGATCTGCAAAAAGAGTACGAACGACTGACCAAGCGGGGCGTGGTGTTTCGGACGAAGCCCACGAGAATGGGCCCGGTCACCGTCGCCG
>JBASRI010000691.1:0-6810 GCA_049273755.1 Thermoanaerobaculia bacterium | reverse complement strand
GGCGCGTACGTGCCGCTCGACCTGGCCTATCCCGCGGAGAGGCTGCGCTACATGCTGAAGGACTCCGGTGCATCCGTGGCCTTGGCCGACCGTGCGGCGGCCGCCAGCCTGTCGGGGACCCCCGCCCGGATCATCGTTCTGGAAGACGCGAGCGTCGCGATCGGGGCGCAGAGCGCCGAGAGTCTGGAGAGCGGCGCCGCCCCGCACGACCTTGCCTTTGTGATCTACACCTCCGGTTCCACTGGGAGGCCCAAGGGAGTGGAGGTCGAGCACCACTCGCTCGCCAACTACGCGCAGTTTGCGGGCGACTACTTCGGTCTTCGAGCCGGTGACCGGGTCCTCCAGTTCGCCTCTCTGAGCTTCGATACGGCGGCCGAAGAGATCTTCTCGACGTTGTCGCGAGGGGCCACGCTCGTTCTGCGTTCAGAAGAGATGATCGCGACGATGGCGGGTTTCCTCGCGAAATGTCGCGAGCTCAACATCACCGTGCTCGATCTTCCGACGTCCTATTGGCACGAGCTCGCCGCGACTGGCGCGGCGGAGGGCCTGCGGCTTCCCGAGTCGATACGCCTGGTGATCATCGGGGGGGAAAAGGCTCTCTCGGAGCGTCTCGCGCAGTGGCAGGAGGTGGCCGGCGATCGGGTCAGGCTCCTGAATGGCTACGGGCCATCCGAGGCGACCGTGGCGGCTACTTTCTGGGAAGCGGTCGCGGGCGGCGCGGAATCGGCCTCTCGTTCGGTGCCGATCGGGCGGCCTATCGCAAACGCGCGGACCTACGTTCTCGACGCGAGCCTGCAGCCAGTGCCGATCGGGATCGTCGGCGAGCTCTACATCGGTGGCGAGGGGCTCGCGCGCGGATACCGAAACAACGACGACCTGACGGCGGAGAGGTTCATTCGAAGTCCTTTCGCGGAGGCCGATGAGCGTCTCTACCGGACCGGAGACCGCGCAAGCTACGGGCCGGACGGGGAACTGGAGTACATGGGCCGCGCCGATGAGCAGGTGAAGCTCAGAGGGTTCCGGGTGGAGCCGGGCGAGGTGGAGGCGGCGCTTCGCGCCCATCCGGCCGTGCGGGACGCCGCGGTCGTCCTGAGTGGAGGCGAGAATCCCCGTCTCGTCGCCTACCTGGTCCCGGCCGAGAAGCGGGCGCCGGCCTCGGCCGACCTCCGGAGCTCTCTGAAAAAGACGCTTCCCGATTTCATGATCCCGTCCACCTTCATCTCGATCGCCGCTCTCCCTTTGATGCCGAATGGAAAGCTGGACCGGAAGGCCCTCCCCGAGCCCGGTGGCGACCGACCGGAGCTCGAGCGAAAGTACGTGGCGCCGAGCGACATCGTCGAGACGAAACTGGCCCGGCTGTGGAAGAAGGTCCTCGGCGTGGATCTGGTCGGCACGCAGGACGACTTCTTCGACCTCGGCGGCCATTCCTTGCTCGCGGTGCGCCTCTTGTACGAGGTCGAAAAGGCCTTCGACCGCCAGCTGCCGCTCGCGGTGATTTTCGATGCGCCGACCGTCGGCCAGTTGGCCGCGCTTCTCAAAAAGGAAGGGTGGTCGCCTTCCTGGGACGCGCTCGTCCTCATCCAGGCGGGCGGCTCGCGGCTCCCGTTCTACTGCGTGCACGCTTTGGGCGGAAACGTCCTGTCCTACAGGCAACTCGCGCGTCGTCTCGGCTCCGACCTACCGGTCTACGGGCTGCAGGCTCAGGGTCTGGACGGCAAGCAGCCGCCGCATCGTCGGGTCGAGGACATGGCCGCCCACTACGTCCGGGCGATTCGACAGCTCCAGCCCGAGGGTCCCTACCTGCTCGGTGGCCTGTCGTTCGGGGGCATGGTCGCCTTCGAGATGGCCCGCCAGCTCCGCGCGGCCGGCCAGAACGTCCCTCTCGTAGTTCTCATGGACACGGACAACTTCCCGCCTCCTCCGCCCGCAGCCCGCCCTACGGTCGCCCAGAACCTGGGCCGCTTCCTCGGGCGCCTGCGGCTGCACCTGACGGAGCTGACGAGGCTCGCGCCGGGGGCGAGGCTCCCTTACTTTCGCGAAAAAATGACGACAGCCATCTCCTGGCTCCGGCAGAGACTCGCGAAGCGGTTCGAGGCCGCGCTGCATCCGCTCCCGGAGGCCATTCGCGCTGTCAACGCGGCCAACCGGGAGGCGGTGAATACGTACGTCGCGCAGGCCTATGACGGCCGGGTCATTCTCTTCCGGTCGAGCGAGCGCAGTCTGACTCCTCTCGCCGACCCTTCGCTCGGCTGGGCGGCCGTTTGCCGGGACGGCCTGGAGATCATCGGGGTCGAGGGTGGGCACGAGGACATCATCTACGAGCCCCGCGTGCACGTGCTCGCCGGGGAACTGGCGGCGAGGCTGCGCCATCTGGATGAGGCAGGGGACGGCGTTGGGTGTCCGCGCGAGGCCGCGGGCTCCCGCCGGAGCCCGTGAACGACACCGCCGTCTTGGGCCCTGGCCAGCGGTTGGGGGGCGTGGCCGAAAAAGAAGTTCGGCTCTGGTCGGTCGATCTCGACTGTTCGCCCGAGCGGTTGCCCGCGCTGCTCGAATGCCTCTCTTCGGATGAGCGAGCCCGGGCGGAGAGGTTCCGGTTCGATCGGGACCGACGCCGCTTCGTCGCGGGGCGGGCGGCATTGCGGCGGGTTCTCGGGGACACGGTCGGCATACCTGCTTCGCAGATCGCATTCGAGTACGGGCCCTACGGCAAGCCGGCGCTGGCGAGCCCTTCGGGCGCCGGAGTCGAGTTCAACGTGTCTCACTGCGAGGAGCAAGCGCTCATCGCGGTAGCCTCAGGGCGGCGTGTCGGCGTGGACCTGGAGCTCGTCTCCTCGGAGACAGCCGAGGAACGGATGCGGATTGCTGAGCGGTTCTTTTCCGCGGCAGAGGTGGCCGCGCTCCGGGCCCTTCCCGGCCGACTGCAAGGCGAGGCATTCTTCGCCTGCTGGACGCGAAAGGAGGCGTACATCAAAGCCCGCGGCGAGGGGCTCTCGATGCCGCTTGACGCGTTCTCCGTTTCCCTCGCCCCCGGGGAACCGGCAGCGCTCCTCGATTGTCCCTCCGCACCCGAGGAGATTCGAGCCTGGTCGCTGCGGTCACTCGTACCCGCGCCCGGCTTCCTCGCCGCAGTGGCCGTCGAAGGGAAGGGTTGGCGGCTTTTGCGGCAGCGGTTTTAGCTGTCACCAAACGGCTTGCCCCCTCTCCCGGCGGGACCCGACCACCAGAGGCACGCCCTCGGCAGTAGGGAGTCGTCCACCGAAGCTCGGCCCCCCGGCAGTAGGCAACGCGGGGCGCAGCCCGGCGGTAACCCACGCCGTGCGCAGCACGGCGGTAACTCGAATGCTGCTAGAGCCCGAACGTCCTCACCAGGAACACCGCCATTTGCTGCCGGTTGTTGCTGTTGCTGGGGCAGTAGCGCAGCGGATTGGTCAGGCATCCCCCTGTGATCCCCCGCGCGAACAGGTCCTCGATCCAGGCAGCGGCGAAGGCACTGACCGGAACGTCGGTGAAGACGGTGCCGGTGGCGGGTGGCGGCGCGTAGGCCGGGTCGATCGACCCCTTGAGCAGGAAGACCGCCATCTGCGCGCGCGTGACGGGTTTCGACGGGCAGTAGTTGCCGCCGCCGCAGCCCGCGGTTACGCCTTCGGCGGCGAGTTGCTCGATCCAGTCGGCGAACGCGGAGGGGCAGGCCACGTCCGCGAAGACGCCGGTGCAGGACGGGGGCAAGAAGCTCGAGCCGTGCTTGGCCTTCAGGAGGAAGACGGCCATCTGCGCACGCGTGACGGCATTCGTGCCGCAGTAGCTGCCGCCGCCGCATCCGGCGGTGATGCCGTTGCGCGCGACGGTGTTGACGAAGTCGTGGAACGGGTTGGCCGGCGGCATGTCGAGGAAGTCCACCTGGATGTTGGTCGAGGCCTCGGGCGAGAGGCAGCCGCTGGCGGACTCAACGACCGTGCAGTGCATCGTGACGCCCGGCGGGCCGCCGTCGAAGCCGATCTGCCGCGTGCCCTGCCCGGCGGTGATGACGCCGCCCGTCAGCGTCCAGGTCCAGGTCGCGCCGGGATGGTTCACGACGCTGGCGGAAGCGCCCGCCGCGCCGACGGGAACCGAGAGAGGCGCCGTGATGACGGGCTGGGCCGGGGTGACGTTGACGGTGACCGTGACCGTCGAAACGTTGGTCGACGTGCAGCCGTTGGCCGCGGTGACGGTGAGCGAGTAAGTCGTGGTGATCGACGGCGAGGCCACGGGGGTGCAGCTCGAGGCGTTGTCCAGGCCGGCGGCCGGCGTCCAGGAGCAGCCGACGCCGCCCGAGCCCGTGAGACCGACGGACTCGGCCGTGCAGATGGTGCCGCCGCCCGAAGCCGCCGCGGTCGGGCGAGCGTTGACGGTGAGGGATGCGGCGGCGGAGGTGATCGTCTGGCCGAACCCGTCGGTGACGACGACGTCGTAGCTGCCGGCGTCGCCCACGGCGGTGGGGTTGATCGTGAGGGTCGGAGTCGTGACACCGGAGATCGGCCCCCCGTTGACGAGGTTGACGCCGTTCTTTCTCCAGTGGTACGTCAGCGTGGGCTGGCCGGTCGCCGTCACGGAGAAGGCGGCGGAGGCGCCCGAGCAGACGACCAGGCTCGACGGCGACGTCACTGTGATCGGGATTCGCTCGTACGCTCCCATGTCCACGATCCCGGGCGGCACGTTGCCGACGCCCGTGTCGGGGACGTCGGGATCGTCGAAGAAGCGCGGCAGGCCGCGCACGTCGAGCGTCGTGCCGCCCGGAACGAGCGTGTTGTTGCCGGCGTCGACGACCGGAGAGGCCGGGCCGGGCCGAAGGTCTCCCGGCGGCGCCAGGAACATGGGATCGGCGTCGATGTTCCCCGCGCCTCCCGCGCCGCCCTGGACGTCGCAGTAGCTGATCGTGGCGTTCGAGCTGCCGTCGAAGAAGATCGGATCCAGGTCGCCCCAGACGATCGTGTTGCTGATCGTGTTGGACATGCTCAGGAAAAACGCCATCCCGTAGCCGTTGTTCGCCGTGAAGGTGCAATCCTGGATGGCGTTGTTGTTGCCCGTGATCTGGAGGCCGTTGGGGCTGTTCTGGGCCACGACGCAGTTGAGCATGGTGGTGCCTCCAGCGGTCTGGAGGCCTCCGCCGCCCGTCGTCGAGCCCGAGATCGTGTTGGATCGGAAGATCGAGCTTTCGACGGAGACGGTCCCGGCGGCCGTCGAGAGTCCAGCGCCCCCGGCGCCGAAGGGAACCGAGTTGCTCGTGAACGTGCAGGAGAGGAAACGCGGCGCGCCGTTCTCGACGCGGGCTCCCGCGCCCCGGAACGAGGCGAAGTTGGCCGTGAAGATCACGGTCGAGAGAAGCGGCGACCCTCCGTTGATCCAGACTCCGCCGCCGCGGTCCTGGTTGCTCGCGGGATTGCCGTCGGCCTGGCCGCCCGTGACGGTGAAACCGTCGAGCCGGGCGGTGTTGGAGACGGTGGCGTCGGCCGTGAGGACGTGGAAGCTGTTGTCGGTCGCGACACCCGGGGTTCCGATGTCGCCGGAGAGGGTCGTGACATGGGCGACCGGGTCGCGCTGCGCGCGCTGCGTCTCGTTGCCGACGAAACCGCCGTAGACCGACACGCCGTTCTTCAGCACGAGGCTGAGGGTGCGGTCGGCCGTGGCGGTCGGCTTGTAGGCCGCCTGCGCAACCCAGATCTCGTCGTTGGCGGCCGCCGCGGACAGCGCCGGGGGCAGGGTCGTATAGGCGTCGGCCCAGCTCGAGCCGTTGTTGGCGCCGGTGGCCGCCGCGTTGACGTAAATGACGGTGGCGAAAGAGGTGGCGCCCGCCGCCGCGAAGAGAAGGGCAAACGCGGCCGCTAGCCGCCCAAAGGCGCGCATCGAGTGACCTCCATCAAATGACCGACACGTTTGATTCATTGTCGCCCGTTCCAGCCTGAAAATCTGCCGTCCTTTCGGGCAGGCCCGGGGCGTCCGTTCGGACGGGTGATAGCGTCCGCGAAGGCCGCCAAGATGAGCGAGACGCTGAAGCTTCGGCTTTGGACGCTGTCCCGGATTCCGCTGCTCTTCTTTCTGCGTCCCTCCGTCGTCGAGGTGAACGCCCAGAAGTGCGTCATCCGCATCCCGCTGTCGCGGCGCTCGCGCAATCACCTCGGCTCGATGTACTTCGGCGCGCTGTGCGCCGGGGCGGATCTGGCGGGCGCGCTGCTGGCCATGCGGCGAATCGAGGAGAGCGGTCGGCGCGTCTCGCTCATCTTCAAGGACGTCCACGCCCGCTTCACGAAACGCGCGGAGGGCGACGTGCTCTTCTCCTGCGAGGACGGCGAGGCGATCGGAGAGCTCGTCGCGCGGGCAGTCGCCAGCGGCGAGCGCGAAGAGCGGACTGTCCGTGTCGTCGCCACGGTTCCAGAGAAGCTCGGCCCCGAGCCTGTCGCGGAGTTCGAGCTGACGCTCTCTCTGAAGCGGCGGGACTAGACGGCCGTTGTCTGTCATTCCGAGGGCCGGAGGCCCGAGGAATCCCTTTTAAAGCAGAGAAAGGGATTCCTCGCTTCGCTCGGAATGACACAAACGCAGGATCAGCCCCGCGGCCAGCGCCGCGCGTTCGGGGAGTGAGTCGAGCAGCACGTGCTCGTCCTCGGCGTGCGCGCCGTCGCCGTCCGCACCCAGGCCGTCGAGCGTGGGGATGCCGAGGGCCGCGGCGAACGAAGCCTCGGAGGCTCCGCCGGTCGCGACCTCCTCGAGCGGCGGCAGGCCCAGGTCCGCTGCGACCTCGGCGGCCGCGCGAAACGCGGCGACGACGTGCGGTCCCCG
>JBASRI010000673.1:0-2624 GCA_049273755.1 Thermoanaerobaculia bacterium | reverse complement strand
CTGCTCAAGGGAGGGCACGGGAGGGGCGGCGAGGTGCGGGACCTGCTCTTCGACGGCCGCTTCTTCACCGAGTTCGCCGCCCCGCGCATCCGCACCCGCGCCACACACGGGACCGGCTGCACGCTCTCCTCGGCGATCGCCGCGAACCTCGCGCTGGGCCGAAGCCTCGAAGACGCGATCCTGCGCGCCATCCAATACCTGCGAGCAGGTCTGAAGCGGGGCAGGTTCCCGGGCCGCGGCTTCGGCGTTCCGGATCATTTCCCTCCCCGGCCCTGGAAGTGAGGAGGTCGGGAATCCGCTACCGGATGTAGTAGCCCGAGACTCGCCAGACCCCGTCCGGGTCTTTCATCGGAGTGACACGCTCGGTCGCGCCCTTCCGGTTCTCGAAGTCCGTGTCGTACTCGATGACGACATACTCGCCCTGGGGAGCGCCGGGGACGGACGTCATGAACGTCGCGCTCCGGAGCTTGCGCGACAGGACCTTGCCGAGGGGAGAGCGCGCCTTGTTGAGCGCGTCTTCCCACTGCGCGCGCGTCAGAGCGCGGCGGAAGAGCTCGGCCGCGGCATCCCAGCTCTCCCCGTATCTGCCGGCGTCCACGATCGCCAGCCACTTCTGCGCCGCGTGGTCGGCCGCCTTCTCGCGCTCGCCGCCGCCGGCGCAGGCGGACGCGGCAAGAGACAGGCCCAACATCCCCACGAGCAGTCGCCTCATCATGTTCACTCCCACAGCGGAAACGGGTACCCCAGGACCTCGTACGCGGTCTCCGAGATCGCCGTCCGCTCGGCGTCCCTGTTGGAGTCCATCTCCTTGAGAAGCCCGACCATGCGGTGCTTGGCCCCCTGGACGAAGGCCTTGGCGAGACGGACCTCCTCGGCGGCTTTCTCGGCGCCGGACCGCGCGACGGCCGCCGTCGCCCGCGAGAGGACCGCGAGCGACCCGTAGAGATCGATCGCCACGTTGGCGAGGCGCTCCTGGTGGTATTCCTTCTGGATGACGTCCTTCCCGTACTTCCGGAGCAGCGTCTCGGCCGCGCCGCCGGCCGCGCGGGCGTACTTGGCGACGACTTCACCCTCGGGAGCGAGCTCGGGCGCGATCCTGGTCAGCCGGCCGGGCACCACGCCCCGGATCTTGCGCGCCGCATAGTCCGAGAGGATCCCAAGCGAGGACAGCGGTGCCTTCAACGCGCGGCCGATCTCCTTCAAGTCCTCCCCCACTTCCCTCATGCTCGAGAGCGCGATCAGCACCCGCAGGATCTCGTTGGTGCCCTCGAAAATCATGTTGATGCGCGAGTCGCGGAGAGCCTTCTCGTAGGGGTAGTCCTCCATGAAGCCGTTGCCTCCCGCGATCTGCAGCGCGTCGTTGATGTTCCTCCAGACGATCTCCGTGCCGTAGACCTTGCAACAGGCGCCCTCGAGCGCGTAGTCCTCGAGGCCCCGGTCGATCAGGCCGGAGGTCAGATAGACCATCGACTCGAGGGCGTAGGTCGAGACGACCATCCGGGCGAACTTGGCCCGGATCATCTCGAACCGCGCGATCGGCGTGCCGAACTGCTTGCGCTGCGTGGCATGGCGCGCGGCCTCCCGCAGCATCGCCTTGCAGCCGCCGATGCAGCCCGCGCCGAGCGAGGTGCGCCCGGTGTTCAGAACCTCGACGGCGATCTTGAAGCCGTGCCCGCGCTCTCCCAGGACGTGGAAGGCCGGCACCCGGACGTTCTGGAGCTCGACCGGGACCGTCGAAGATGCCTTGAGCCCGAGCTTGTGCTCCTCCTTGCCGGGGATCACGCCGCCCAGGTCCTTCGTCACAGCGAAGGCCGTGATCCGGCGGTGCTCGTCGTTGGCGGGAAGCCGCACGTCCTTGGCGAAGACGGTGAAGAAGTCGGCGATGCCGCCGTTGGAGATCCAGTGCTTCGTGCCGTTGACGACGAACTCGTTCGTCTTCTCGTCGTACACGGCCGTCGTTTTGATCGCGGCGGCGTCCGAGCCGGCCTCCGGCTCGGTCAGCGCGAAGGCCGCGATCATCTCGCCGGAGGCGAGCCTCGGCAGCCACCTCTTCTTCTGCTCCTCCGTACCGAAGAGGATCAGGGCCTTCATTCCGATCGACTGGTGTCCCCCGATCAGGATCCCCAGCGAGGCGTCGACCGTGCCGATCTCCTCGGTCACGCGGCAGTACGCCGAAGAGGAGAAGCCGTAACCGCCGTATTCCTCCGGGATCGTCATGCCGAAGGCGCCCAGCCCCGCCAGGCCTTTGACGACCTCGGGCGGGATGTGGTGCTCGCGCTCGAAGCGCTTGGCGTCGAAGTGGTCCTTCACGAACGCGCGGAAGGAGTCGAGGAAGGCCGCGACGACCTCCCGCTGCCCGGGATCGATCTCGGGATAGGGGAACACGGTCTCCTCCGGGACCTGCCCGAAGAAGAGCGACTTGACGACCGGAATGAGCCTGGGATCCTCGGAGAAAGCCGCGCTACCGGTGAGACGCTCGGTCATGAAAGCAACTCCCTCGATCGGCTGGATGGAAACGTGGCGTCGGAGTAGAAGCCCCGGTGGGCGTTGGCGAGCTCGCGGATCGTCTCGGCGGGGGCGAACCGCGGCCCGAGCCGTTCGGCCAGATCGTCCAGGCGCCGGAA
>JBASRI010000669.1:0-6289 GCA_049273755.1 Thermoanaerobaculia bacterium | reverse complement strand
GATCAGGGCCGCCGCAGCCGCGAGCGCGGGTGCGAGACGGGCGAGCGGCCGCATCGGGCGATGATACGGCACCCCTGGAAGTCGGCCGGCGCAGCTAATGCAACGGTAACTTCAGGATGACGGCCTCGCGCATGTCTTCGGGCGTGACCGGCTTCTTCTCGTCGAGGAACTTCTGCCCCTGGCTGTCCGCGGTGAAGTAGAGAGCGTCCTCCACCACGACGCCGAGCGTGGGCTCGTCGAAGTCGGGGTGGTTCATCTCGAGGATCCGCGCGCGAGAGACCGTGACGCCGTCGCTCGCCAGATCGAGCCGGATCACGCGGTGCGGCCGCACGCCGTTCTGGATGGCGACGAGACCGCCTCCGTGGAAGACCAGCCCGTCGATCCCGTTCAAGGCGAGGTCCGGAGGGACGGCGATGCGCCGGACGCGGCGCGCCGCGAGATCGACCGCGAAGAGACCACGGTAGTCGGAGACGTACAGCGTCTTCCCGTCGGCCGAGACGGCCAGGCCCTGCGTTGCTCCCATGGCCTCGTCCTCGACGAACACCTCGAGAGCTCCGCCCGGCGCGATCGTCCAGATGCGCGGGTGTGTGCCGTCGTTGACGAAGACGCGTCCGTCGGGAGCGACGGTCAGGTCGTCGAAGCCCGGCGGCTCGCCTCCGCCGCCCGGACGGTGCTCCTTGCGGAGCTTGCCTGTGTCGACGTCGTACTCGAACACGGCCGCGGAGAGGGACTGGTCTTTCACGTAGCCGTCCATCGAGGGAATCGCCTCGCTCGCCACCCAGAGCGTGCGCCTCGCAGGGTCGACCCGCAATCCCGCCGCGCTGCGCAAGCCGTCCCGGGCGGGCGAGACGAACTCCGAGACCTCGGCGTCGGGACCGACGCGGAGAATCTTGCGGCGGCGGATGCTCGAGACGAAGAAGGCCTTCGTCTTCGGATCGTAGGCGACGCCTTCGGGCACGAGGCCCTTCTCGTGGATCGTGAACGCGCGAGCGGCTCCCGAAGAGATCCGCTCCCCCTTCAGCGCCGCGAGCGTCGCGGCCGCCCTTCGGTACCCTTCGGACTGCCGGATCGTGGCGAGGTCGTCGTCGGCGTCGAGGTCCGTCCAGGCGCGGCGCGCCGCGAACTCCGCGAGCGTGCGCTGCGCGGCCTCGCCTTGTCCCGTCAGCGCCTGCCCGCAGGCCAGGTTGTAGAGCAGCCAGACATCGCCGGGCCGCCGCCGCACGAGCTCCTCGGAGTTCTTCCGAAACGTTTCCCGATCCCCGCGGCCGTAAGCTTCCCGCGCCTCTTTCACGAGCGTCGCAGCCGTCTTCGTCGGAGACGGCGCCGCGACGACCTCCTGCGCTTCGTCGGGCCACTTCCCGTCGAGGAAGGGGTTTACGGCGGCGAAGAACCCGGAAGCGTCCTCGACGAACGGATGGTGACCCACGCCCTTCATCACCAGCAGACGTGCATTGGGGTTTCCCTCGGCCCACTCGCGCGAGGCGGCGAAGGGAATGAAGTCCTTGTCTCCGTGCAGAACGAGACGCGGCGTCTTCGACGCGCGCGCCTGCAGGACGTAGTCCCACGGCACCATGGACCCGAAGAGCGCCCCCCACCACGGGTCCTGGTTCGCGGACCACTCCGTCTCGAAGGCGCAGGCGTCGAACGTCATCTTCGAGATGGCCGACGGGTCGCCAAAAAAGGCGGGCCGCATGACGGTGCTGTTCGCGCGGCATTCGGCTTCGGGGTCCTTCGCGAAGTCGCCGGCTTTGCGCCGGGCGTCGAGCGCCGCATACGCCTTCCCATCGACCCGGGCCTCGATCTGCTTCATACCCTCGGCCAGGTACGGATCGCTCCGCGGCCCCCCGGGCGTGATCTGCACGATCCGGGTCACGCGGCTGGGGTTCCGGATCGCGTAGACCGTGGTCATCATCCCGTAGTGAGACCAACCGACGAGCGCCATCGCCTCCAGGCCGAAGTGCCGCCGCACGGCGTCCAGGTCCGACAGCTCGTTGGCGAACGAGATTTTCGAGGCCGGGACGAGGCCGGAGCGCCCCCGGCCGCGCGTGTCGTAGAAAATCAGCGTCCGGTCCTCGCGCGCGAGCGGGGCCAGCGGCCCTTCGAGCCAGGAGCCCATCGGCAGGACGACGGCGTTCTTCCCCGAGCCCACCTTGCGGTAGTGGAGGCGCACGCCCGGCTCGATCGGAACGAAACCCTCGGAGACTTCTTGGGGCGGCGGTCCCGCGAGGGTCGCGACGAGAAGCAGCCACAGCACTGCTGGCTGCTACGGACGGGACGGCCCGGAGTTTCCTGGCGGCTACGGAAGCACGGCGTAGGCGCGCACCGGGAAGCTCCCCATCCCCCGGAACGGCGCCGGAACGCAGTGCAGGCGGAAGCCCGACTCGGGCAGCGCCGCGAGGTTCGAGAGGTGCTCGACGATCGGGATGCCCGCCGCGAGCAGCAGCGTGTGCGCCGGGCGCACGCCGTCCGCGGTGTCGTCGACGTTCAGGGAGTCGATGCCCACCAACGCCGGACCCGCACCCGCCAGGTATTCGGCGGCGCCCCGGGTCAGGTGCGGATGCCCCTCGGCGTAGCGCGGCGTGCGCCAGTGAGCGTCCCAGCCGGTGCGCAGGAGCACGGCCTTGCCCGACAGGTCGCGCCCCGAAAAGAGGTCCTGATCCAGCGCCGGGCCCTTGCCCGTGGCGTCCACGACGACGCCGGGCAGGTCGGCGAGGCGCTCGAGCGGCAGCGAGCCCACGTCCTTGCCGTGGGCGAACCGATGGAACGGGGCGTCCACGTACGTCCCGGTGTTGGCGACCATGCGGAGGCGCGCGATGTGGAACGTGGTCCCCTCGGCGTAGTGGCCGCGCGAGGCTTCCCGCCCCAGGAAATCGGAGACGACGGGACCCGGCAGCCCCGGGTACGTGACCATGCCGTGCTCGATGGGATGCGAGAGCTCGACGAGGCGGCCCATGGAGCCGGAAGGCTATCAGACCGTCCGCTTCTTGCGGTTCTTCCAGAGGCGCTTGAGCAGCTGAATCTGCCCCGTGTGATAGACGTCGTGGGAGGCCACGCCGTAGACGAGCTTCGCCGTCGTATACCCGCTTCCGCGAGGCTTGCGGGAAAGTTGCGGAGCGCGAAGGCCCGCAACAGCGCGACGGAGCTTGCGGTGCATGGAGTCGAGTAAGGCGAGATCCGCGCGCCACGCCCGCTCGGTCGCCGAGATGGGACGGGCGAACCAGTTGCTGCCCTTCTCGGCGAAGGATCCCCGGGGCTCCCCCGTCAGCATCCGCCACACCGCGTACTTCCAGTAGGCGGCGTGGACCGCCAGTTCCCAGATGTTGTGCGTCCCGGGCGACGGCCGCCACGCGGCCTGCGCCGCCGTGACGCCGCGGAGCGCCCCCCGCAGGTTCGGTCCTTGCCAGGCCTTCTTCTCGTAGGACTCGTCGGTCAGCGCCAGGAGCAGGGCGGTCTCCCGAGCCATGGCGTCCTCCTACTTTGCGATCGGGATCCCGTCGAGCGAAGAGAGCCGCCCGACCGGATAGAGCCCCTGACGCGGATCGCGCCAGGGCGAGCGCTGGAAGAAGAAGTCCAGCCTCGCCCTGGGGCTCGCGGCGAACGCCGGGTCGCCGGCAAGCTTCGCCTCGAACTCGGCGCGCAACTCCGGGTCCTTGGCGAGCATCTCGCGGGAGAGCGTTTCCATCACGTAATCCTCGCCGAACTCCTTCTGCTCGAAGATCGCGTTGAAGAAACCCCACGCGACGGCGGAGTCCGGAGCCTCGGGCTCGAGCAGGTGGATCGCGACCTTCCCGGCGCGCTGACCGAGAGGCACGACGGCGGAACCCGCGGGGAACGTCATGACCTGGCGCACCGCGCGGCAGGGGCCCAGGGCGGCGTCCGCCTTCGGGGTGTCCTCACCCGGCCAGAAGAAAACCTGGCGCCCTTCGAAGGGGCGCGGGTTCCAGCGCGGGTTCTCGCACCGGTAGGTCTCGACCTCCGACTTCCAGGGCCGAGAGGTCTTGAACGACCGGACCCCGTGCGCGGAAAGAAGCTCGGTGACCTCGGTCCAGGGCGCCGGCACGATGTAGCCGGCCGGCGGAACGACGGTCTTCGCGACGCGCCAGCCGGTCTCCCTCGGGATCGTGAGGTCGACGGGGTCCCTGGTGTACGAGATCCGCGTCCCGCCGGAGATCTCCGACGGCGACGCCTCGGATCGAAACCCCTTGTAGATCCACGGCTCGCTGCGGGGGTCCGCCTCGATCAGGAGCGGGAAGATCGGCCTTCTCGCCGCCGTTCCCGCCGCGACCGTCGCCGCGTCCGCCTCGCGATTCATGCGAACCAGCAGAAGGGCGTCTCGATTGACGATCTCAAGCAGCGCCCGCAGGACCTCGTAGTTGCCCAGGACGCGTGTTCGATAGTCCTTCAGCATGTGCATCTCGACGAGCAGCGCGGGACGGCTCTGGAGGATCGCGTAGCCCGTCGAGAACCGCGGAAGAGAAGGCCAGAAGATCAGGCCGCTGGCCGGGTCCGCCGGCTCCTTGAAGTTGATCAGAGGGCCCGCGAGGTGTCCCGCCCGGTCGACGGAGGCCTCGACTTCCGGAGCGACCGTGTCGCGCTGCCAGGCAGCGGTGGCCGCAGGCAGGTCCGGCCCCGAGTCGGCGCCGAACGTGACGTCGTACTGATAGTCCGCGCCGTCGGTGACGTGGTCGTCGACGAAGTAGTCCGGCAGCCATCGGTTCCAGAGGCGCAGGAATGCCCGCGTCTCCGGCGTGTCCGCTTTCATGTAGTCGCGGTTCAGGTTCAGGTTGACGGCGGTCGTCCGCCAGCCCGCCTCCTCAGGGCCGTTCTGGTTGATCCGGTTGTGGGGCCCGAAGCGCTCGTGGCCGTCGGCGTTGTAGATCGGCAGGATGAGGACGACCGCGCGATCGAGCAGGCGCGTCTGCGTTCGCGTGACGGCCATGTCGCGCAGCAGCGCGAGGCAGGCGTCCTTCCCGTCCATCTCCCCCGGGTGAATCGCATTCTGGATGAGAACGATCGGCCGGCCCGCCCTGTGGATCGCTTGCGGATCGAACACGCCGTCCCGGGACGCCACCACTGCGACGAGGTCCCGGCCCTCGCCGGTTTTTCCGAACACCTCGAGCCGGACCTGCTTCGGCGCGGCCGCGGCGATGCGGCGCAGGTACTTCATGGTCTCGTCGTACCGCGGCGTCGTCGCATACTCGCTCTTCTCGGCGGGGGTTGCCCAGTCCGACGGCGCGACCGCAGGCGAAGCCCAGCCGCTCGAGACGGCCGCGAGCAGGCCGAACAACATGCCGTGGATCGAGCGGATCACCGGCGTCCTCCTTCCACCCGGAGCGGCGCGACGTTTTCCTGGATCGGCGCCACCGTTCGCCGGGCGCCGTGCCGGATGATAAGGGCAACGGAGGCCACGATCACCGCCGCCGCGACGAGCATGCGCGCCGTGATCGGTTCGCCGGCGAGCGCCCAGCCCAGGAACACCGCGACGACCGGGTTGACGTACGCGTACGTCGAGACGCGGGCCGGCGTCGTCGCCCCGAGCAGGAAGATGTACGCCGTGAAGCCCAGGAGCGACCCCGCCACGATCAGGTAGGCGAGCGCGGCGACCGAGCGGGCCGAAACGGCCGACAGCGCGAA
Source organism: Thermoanaerobaculia bacterium (assembly GCA_049273755.1). GTDB lineage: Bacteria > Acidobacteriota > Thermoanaerobaculia > UBA5066 > Gp7-AA6 > DAHUXD01. The sequence goes on along the minus strand of JBASRI010000669.1, from coordinate 655 downwards.
GCCGGCCCACTCGCGGGATGCAGCGGAGACCAGAAGCAGAAGGGCGCCGCCCGCGATCATCTCGATCGCCGTGGCGAGCAACGTCGAGGACGGAAGCGCCGCACGGCGGGAGTACAGCGATCCAATCGCCCAGAAGAGCGCCGCCATCAGGAGCGCCGCGGCGCCCAGCGGATCCACGTGCCCCGCGCCTCCCAGAGACCCCGGCGCGACGAGAAGCCCGAGCCCGGCCAGGCCCAGCGCGAGGCCGAGCAGGACGACGCCGTGCGGCCGCTGGCGATGCTGAAGCGCGTCGAGCAGCGTCATCCAGATCGGAACGGACGCGACGATCAGGGCTGCGAGGCCCGAGGGCACGCGCTGCTCGGCCCAGGTCACCAGACCGTTCCCTCCCAGGAGCATCAGCCCCCCGATGATCGCCGCCGAGCGCCAGTGACGCCGCTGTGGCCGCGGCGTTCCCCGCAGACGCAGCCACGCGTACAGGAGCGCGCCCGCCGTCAAGTGGCGCACGCCGGCCAGCAGGAAGGGCGGAATTGTTTCGACGCCGAACCGGATCGCGAGGTACGTCGAGCCCCAGAGGATGTAGACGGCGGCGAAGGCGAGCGCGATCTCGCCGGGCTTCGCGGCGTGGCGGGCCGCGGCGGGCCGTTCAGGCATGGAG
>JBASRI010000667.1:0-2438 GCA_049273755.1 Thermoanaerobaculia bacterium | reverse complement strand
GGCGCGACCTGATCGCCGACGCGCTCGACCGCGCCGGCGGCAACCGCAGCCGCGCCGCGCGGGACCTGGGACTCTCGCGGCAGGCCCTCCACTACCTGATCAAGGAGCTCAACGTCTCGGCCCGTCCTCCTCGTTCCTAGCCCGCTGTCCCAAGTCTCAGGTCTCAAGTCTCAAGTGGGGCCGACCCGAGACCCGAGACCTGAGACCTGAGACATACTTCCGACGTGATCTCCCTCCTCGACATCGTCGGCCCGGTGATGGTCGGCCCCTCCTCCTCCCACACGGCCGGGGCCTGCCGCCTCTCCCGGGTCGCTCGGGCCCTGCTCGAGGAAGAACCGCGCGAGGCGCGGTTCGAGCTCCACTCGGCCTTCGCCAAGACGATGCGCGGCCACGGCACCGATCGCGCTCTGGTCGCGGGGGCGCTCGGGATGGAGGTGGACGATCCCCGCCTGAAGGACGCGCTGGAGCTGGCGCGCGGGCGGGGTCTCGCGTTCGCGTTCAAGCCCAAGAACATGGGGCCCGAGGCCCACCCCAACAGCGTGGCGATCCACTTGAAGGGCGCCACGCGCTCGCTCTCGGTGCTCGGGGCCTCGATCGGCGGCGGAATGATCGAGATCCGGGAGGTCGATGGGTTCCCGGTCTCCCTCTCGGCCAAGGATCCGTGCCTGCTGCTCTTCTACGAGGACCGGCCGGGCATGGTGATGCGGGCTTCGGAGATCATCGTCCGCCGCGGGATCAACATCGCCTCGATGGAGGTGCTGCGGCGCGGCAAGGGGGACGAGGCCTTCATGCGCGTGGACCTCGACGCGCCGCTGCCGCCCGAGGACGTCGAAGCCATGAAACGCCTGCCGGGCGTCCACCGCGTCCACGTGCTGGACCGTGTGGCCGGCGGAGCGCCGATTACGTGACCGCGGAGGTTCCATGACGACGCTGAACAGCTTCGCCGAATTGCTCGAGGCGGCCGACCGCACGGGCCGCCCGCTCGACGCGATCTTTCTCGACCAGGAGGCCGCGGAACGGGAGCTCCCGCGCGAGCGCGTCTTCCAGACCTTTCTGGAACGCTGGGCGATCATGAAGGACTCGGTGCGGCGGGGACTGGCGGGGGGGCGCTCGTTTTCGGGCCTCGTCGGCGGCGACGCCAAGAAGGTCGTCGACTTCACGCAGAATGGCGACATCGCCGGCGGGCACCTGGTGGCCCGGGCGATCGCCTACTCGATCGCGGTTCTGGAGGAGAACTCCCGGATGGGCATCATCGTCGCGGCCCCGACGGCCGGCGCCGCCGGGATGGTGCCGGGCACGCTGCTCGCGATCGCCGAGGAGAAGGGCTTCGACGACGCTTTCATCGCGCGCGGCCTCGTCGTGGCGGGCGGCTTCGGCGCGCTCGTCGCGGCGAAGGCCGAGCTCTCGGGCGCGGCCGGCGGCTGTCAGGCCGAGCAGGGCGTGGGCGCGTCGATGGCCGCGGGCGCCCTGGCGTTTCTCCTGGGCGGGACGCCGCGCGCCTCGGTCCACGCCGCGGCGCTGACGCTCCAGAATACGCTCGGCCTCGCGTGCGATCCGGTGGCCGGCCTCGTGGAGGTGCCGTGCGTCGTGCGCAACGGCTTCACAGCGATGCTCGCCCTGGCCGGGGCGCAGACGGCGCTGGCGGGGGTCGAGAGCGTGATCCCGATGGACGAGGTGGTGGAGGCGATGGTCAAGATCGGAGAGGCCATGCCGCGGTCGCTCAAGGAGACGGCCGACGGCGGCCTCGCGATGACGCCCACGGGCTGCCGCATCCGCAACGAGCTCTACCAGATCCGGTGAGCCCGGCGCGCCTGCGTCCGTCCTGGGCGCTGCTCCTGGCCGGAGCGTGCGTCCTGTGCTACGCCAACGGGTTGACCGGCGACTTCACCTACGACGACAAGGCGATCGTCCGCGACAACCAACGGCTGCGATCGGTCGAACAGGTCGGAGACCTGTTCAAGACCCAATATTTCGGCGGCCCGCGAGGCACAGGCTCGGCGTACCGGCCGGCACTCCTGCTGTCGTTCGCGGTCCAGTGGTGGATCCATGGCTCGGCCCCCATTCCGTTCCATGTCGTCAACGTCCTCCTGCACGTCGCCGTGACGCTGCTGGCGGCGCTCCTCTTTCTTCGGATCGGGATCCCTCCTCCGGCGGCCGTCGGCTCGGGGCTTCTCTTCGCCGTGCATCCCGTCCACGTCGAGGCCGTCACGAGCATCATCGGGCGCGGCGAGACGCAGGCCGCCGTCCTGGCTCTCGCCTCGGTGTTGCTCGCCCTGCGGTGGGCGGACGGCGGCAAGGGTCGGCGCGCGGCTTTCGTTCTCGCGCTCGTCGCATACCTTTTGGCCAACCTGACCAAGGAGAGCGCCGCTGTGGCTCCCGCGCTCGTCTTTCTCTTTCTCGCCTGGTCGGCCGAGGGAGGCCTCGCCGCCCGCCTGCGC
>JBASRI010000663.1:0-1780 GCA_049273755.1 Thermoanaerobaculia bacterium | reverse complement strand
CGATACAGGTTTCCGACGCTCGTGCCCTCGACCGCCGTAGCCCACTCGGCCGGCCGCGCCGAGGCCGGGCCGGAGGCCGCCTGGGCCGAGGCTCCGGCCAGAAGCAGGGACAGGGAAAGGACGAGGGCGGCCCGAGTCTTCATGGCGAGGAAAGAACAAGGCGGCGGCCCAGATCCTTCCCGGTCTCGGGCGATCGGGGCGGCCGCCTGCCCGTGAAAAATCGTCTGCCGGTGCGCTCCTCAGCGCCTCTCTGCGGCGATCGTGATCTTGAACCCGTCGGGGTCGGTCAGAGAGATGTCGCGCACGCCCCAAGGCTGGTCGGTCGGTCCCTGATCCAGCCTGCCGCCCTTCCCCTCGATTCGCTTCGCGAGGTCGTCGACGTTCTTCTTCGTCATGCAGAAGATGCGGAAGCCCTCTCCCTTTTTCCGGTCGTGCCCCTTCTTCCAGTCGTCCTGCCCGATCATGAACGACACGTCGCCGGCCCGGAGAGACACGCCGACGACCTTTCCTGCGTCGTCCTTCCAGGTCTCCTCGACGCCGAATCCGAGCACGTCGCGGTACCACCCGAGGCTCTTCTCCAGGTCGTTCACCGTGAGACTCGGCGACGCATCGTTCAACGCCAGCGACCCGTTTCCGGTGCGGGACTTTCTGGGCGCGGCCTTCGCCTTGGCGGGAGATTTCTTCTTCGCACGGACGGTTTTCTTGGGTTTCCTTGCAGCCATGTTTTTGCCTCCAGGCGGAGGAGGCTATCAGGCCCTGTATTCTTCGTCGCTGATCTTCTCCATCCAGTCGACGGTCTTGCCGTCGAGGTGCTCCAAGATGGCAATGTGCGTCATGGCCGTCGTCGAGGTGGCGCCGTGCCAGTGCTTCTCACCCGGCGGGCACCAGACCACGTCGCCCGGCCGAATCTCCGCTTTTGGGCCACCTTCGCTTCGCACCCACCCGCATCCGAATGTCACAATCAGGGTCTGCCCGAGCGGATGCGTGTGCCATGCCGTCCGGGCGCCGGGCTCGAACGTCACACTGACGCCGAGTACGCGTGCCGGCGCGGGCGCCTGAAACAGGGGGTCAATGCGTACGTCGCCGGTGAAATACTCCGCCGGCCCCTTGCCGGATGGCTGTGAGCCACTTCTCTTGATTTCCATGTCTCGATCCCTCCACATCCTTCAAAGAGGTCACCCCCTCACCCTGTCCCTCTCCCGCCGGGAGAGGGAACCCTTAAGTGCCCTCGCCCCCCGAGGGGGGGAGAGGGTTAGGGTGAGGGGGTCAAACTCCCGTTCATTAGACTCAACACCGACTCGCCAATGACCAGCGTCTCACGAGCCACCACCCTCGCGATGTCCGCGGCTTCTCGCGCGGCGCGAGGGAAGGCTCTGCTCCTCCCCCAGCAGGTCATCACGAGCCCCGAAACGCGGCTCCAGTATCGGATCGACAGCTTGCTCGGCCAGGGAGGCTTCGGCCAGGCCTACCTCGCGAGGCGGATGACGCGGTCCCGCGCGGTTCCGGCCGTCGTCGCACTCAAGGCGAGCGAGCACATCGACGGCTGGCTGCGCGAGGCCTATTTCGGGCAGCTTCTCGAGGGGCACTCCCGCGCGATCCGCGTCTTCGACGCGTTTCCCCTGATGCGCGACGACGGCAGCGTCCTCTACTGCCTCGCGCTCGAGTACGCCAAGCACGGCGACCTGCGAACCTTCCTCCTACGCACCCGGAAGGGCTGGCCGGAGAGGGCCGCGCGGCGCGAGATCGCGGGGATCCTCGACGTCCTCGGGAAGCTCCATAG
>JBASRI010000654.1:0-2714 GCA_049273755.1 Thermoanaerobaculia bacterium | reverse complement strand
AGATACCCAACCGCCCTGGCTGAGAAGTGCGAGGACAGCGAACGCGATGGACAACCGGCGCACGGTAGTCATGGGTCGGTTACCTCAAGCGCTTCTTGGGCCACTGCTCGCGGGGGATTCCGCGGTAGACGTCCTCAAGCGTCTGATAGCCGTCGGCGATGACAGTCGAGACGAGGTTGTCCTTGTCCACCGCGATCGGCTCGAGAAGGATGCTCGGCACGTCGCGCTTACCGTTGAAAACGCCGCGTGTCGCCTCCCCGTGCGGCTCCTTACGCGCCAGCCTCACGGCGACCTCGGCCGCCTTGTAAGCGAGCCGTTCGATCGGTTTGTAGACGGTCATGCTCTGGGTTCCGGCGGCGATTCGCTGGCAGGCCGACAGTTCCGCGTCTTGCCCGGAAACCAACGTTTTTCCCGCGAGGTTCTGTTCGTTCAAGGCCTGGATCGCTCCGCCGGCCACGCCGTCGTTGGCGGCGACGACCGCATCGACCTGGTTGGCGGCGCGGGTCAAGGCATTCTCCATGATCTTCAAGGCTTCAACTGCGAGCCAATCGCGGGCCCACTGGTCGACGACGATGCGAATCTCGCCGCGAGAGAGGTACGGCTCGAGCACCTTCATCTGACCCTTGTGGAAGAGATGCGCGTTGTTGTCGGTGGGCGCTCCGCCGATGACGACGTAGCTCCCCGTCGGCCGGCGATGCACGAGGTACTCGGCCTGCATTTCCCCCACCCGCTCGTTGTCGAAGGACATATAGAGATCGACGTCTGAATCGTTGATAAGCCGGTCGTAGGCGATGACTTGCACGCCGGCCTTGTGCGCGGCCTCGACGATCATGGCCGCGGTCTTTCCGTTGTGCGGGGCGACGAGCAGCACGTCGACCCCTTGGGTGAGAATGTTTTCCGCCTGGGAGTTCTGAAGAGCGTCGTTCCCGTTGGCGGCCTGGACGAGGACCTCCGCGCCAAGTTCTCCGGCTCGTTTGACGAGAAGGTCCCGATCGCGGTGCCAGCGCTCTTCCTTCAAAGTGTCCATCGAAAAGCCGAGCCGGATCTTCTTGCCGCTCGCTGGCGCCGATCCCCGCTTTTCCGCGGCCGGCCGTGAGCACGCAACGGCGATCAGCAGCAGGAGAAGTGCCGTCAGCGTGCGGAGGCGCATCACCGGCGCAGCCTACGTCACGCGTCAGGGCCGGGCAAGGGAGACGATCCGACAGGAACCTCTGTCACCGACTTGACTAAGCCCTCTCGCGTCGGCCGGCCATGTCCGCGGCCACCGCGGCGACGAGGATTGCGCCCTTCAAGATCGGCTGCCAGAAGGGCTCCGTGTTCAAGAGACTCATCCCGTTGTCGAGGGAGGCCATCATGAGAGCGCCCAGGAGAGCGCCCCAGACCGTGCCGCGTCCGCCCAGAAGCGAAGTCCCGCCGATCACGGCGGCGGCAATGGCGTCGAGCTCCATCAAGCGGCCCGCGTCGGACGTCGCCGAACCGACCCGCGCTGTCAGGACGATGCCAGCGGCGCCGCCAAGAAGCCCCATCAGCGTGAAGACGCCGGCGACATGTCGTTCGATCCGCACCCCCGAGTAGAGAGCGGCCTCGCGGTTGCCACCGATGGCGTAAAGACGACGGCCGAACGGCGTGTGGCGCGCCAGGACCCACAAAGCCGCGGCGACGAGAAGAACGAGCAGAACCGGAAGAGGAATGCCCTCGTAGGCGTTCATCACCGCCGCAAAAAGGATCGGTAGCGCCGCAACTCCGACCCACTTCCAGCGCGCCCGGCCGCTCGCGCGGGCGGCGAGTGCGAGCAGCCCGCCGGTGAAAATCGCCGTGATCACCCAACCGAGGGCCCGCGGCAAGTACGCCTGCCCGACGAAAAGAAAGGGGCGTCCCGGCGAAATCGATATCCCGCCTGTTGCGCCGAGCAGCGTTCCCTGGAACACGAGCATCCCCCCCAAAGTGACGATGAAGGAAGGAATGCGCAGCCACGCGACGAGCGTTCCCTGTGCGAGACCCAGCAGAGCTCCCAACGCGAGGGTGGCAATAAACACAAACGCGAGCGGCCAACCCGCTCTTTCGTACGCGATCGCCGCCACGCCTCCGAGGAGGCCCGCCATCGCCCCCACCGAGAGATCGATCTCCCGCGTCACGATCACGAGCACCATGCCAACGGCCAGGAGCGAAGTAACCGACATCTGACGCGCGAGCAGAGCCAGGTTGCGCGGGCTCGCAAAGGTTCCGTGCGTCGCCGCGAAGAGGACGACCCAGATGACCGCGAGCGCGCCGATGAGAGCCAACGCGCGCCAGCTTACGATGGGCTTTTTCGGTCGGGCGGTGCTCAAGAGCTTCCCGTGGCAGCGGCCATGACGGCTTCCGGCGTGGCCTGCGAAAAGGAAAAGGCAGCAGCGGTCCGTCCCTGACGGAGAACGAGCACTCGATGCGAGAGGCTCAAGAGCTCGGGCAGATCCGAAGAGACGAGCAAGATGGCGACTCCTTCCGACACGAGACGTCCGACGAGACGGTGAATCTCCGCCTTCGTGCCCACGTCGATTCCTCGCGTCGGTTCGTCCAAGAGCAACACCCGAGGCCGGCCGAGCAGCCATTTGCCGAGGACGACCTTCTGCTGCGTGCCCCCCGAGAGGTTCGCGACGCGCGTACCCAGCGACGGTACTTTGATCGACAGCGCCTCCATCTGTTCTCCAGCCTCGCGCGCCCGCGCGACATCGTCT
>JBASRI010000482.1:0-3206 GCA_049273755.1 Thermoanaerobaculia bacterium | reverse complement strand
GGTCCTCCGGGTTCTTCGCCAGCGCGGCGAGCACGAGGGCTTCGAGCGTGGGTGGTATGGCGCCCCCGGATCGCTTCGAGGGCGGGACCGGCCCGTCCTTCAGGTGCTGAGCGAAGACTTCGGTCGGAGGCCCATCGAATACCGGAGCTCCCGTGAGGAGGAAGTAGGCCGTCGCGCCGAGGGCGTAGAGGTCGCTCCGAGCGTCGATCTGGTCGGGCGTACGCAGCGCTTCGGGAGGCATGTAGTGTGGCGTGCCGGGTACGGTGTTCTCGAGCGTTACCCCCGCCTCGGATCCCGAAACGCTCTTGACGAGGCCGAAGTCCACGACTTTCGCGACGTCGGGCTTGCCTCCCCGCTCGCACAACAGGATGTTGGCGGGCTTGACGTCGCGGTGAATCAGACCCACGCGGTGCGCCTCGCCCAGGGCCTCGCAGACCTGGCGGAGCACCGCAACGACCCGGCCGGGCGGCATCGGCCCGTCGCGCCGCACGAGCTCCTCGAGGTCGATCCCGTCCAGATACTCCATCGCGTAGTAGAAGAGGCCATCGGGCGTTCGGCCGTTGTCGTAGATCGACACGGTGTGCGGCGAGGTCAGCTGCGAGGTCATCTGCACCTCGCGCTCGAAGCGGGCCAGGTCGATCTGTCCGGCGCGCTCGGGCGGCAGGATCTTGATCGCGGTCGGCCGCCGCAGCAAGGCGTGGCGCGCTCGGTAGACCGCGCCCATGCCTCCCTCCCCGATCTTCTCGACGAGCGTGTAGGGACCCAGACGACGGGCTTCGCGTACGGTCTGGCGCAGACCGTAGATGACCTTCGAGATCTTGGTGGACAGGAGGATTGCGAACACGCAGAAGAGCGCGGCATACGCGGTGTAGGCCACGGGCGGCGGCGCTCGGGTATCGCCGCGCGCGTAAACAACGTAGGTCATCACCGGCACCGGAGCGGTGGCGAGCGTTCCGATCCACGCCGTGCGGCGCGGCTCGCTGGGCACGATCGCCGCCCGATAGAGGAGGAGACCGAACAATGAGAGAACGGCGCGAAGATCCGGACGCTGCACGGTTGGCACGCTGAAGCAGTTGCCGATCACCGCGTAGGAAGCCACGACGACCCCCACGCCGTCGATGACGCGAGGACCGGGTCCGGACAAAGGACCGGCCCGGGTGGCCAGCCACATCGTCAGGAAGACGATCATCACGGCCAGCTGGAAGAGATGCGAGGTCGCCAGCGGCAAGCCTCGATGCAGCGTCTCGGGCGCCCAGAGGTACGCAATCACCCAGCCGGCCAGGAAGAAGCTGGCGGAAAGGAGAAAGATGACGCGCGCGAATTCCGAGATCCGCTCCTGCAGAAACTCCCGGCTGTCTTCTGAGCTCCACGGGGAGCTGGAGGCTCCCTTCCCCGGCATCGGTTCTAGCTTAGCCTGCCTGTCGTCGAACGGGCTGGCTCAGGACGAAGGGTGATGTGTCGCTGCCGAGCTCGTCGAAGAGCTTCGCGACGATCCCCGTCCAACCGGTCTGATGCGAGGCGCCCAGGCCCTTGCCCGTGTCGCCGTGGAAGTACTCGTGGAAGAGCACGAGGTCCTTCCAGTGAGGGTCGTTGCGGTAGATTTGGATGCCCTGAAAGACAGGCCGTTCTCCGGTCGCGTCGGGCAGGAAAATCGACGCGAGCCGGCGGGCCAGCTCCTGGTAGACCTCGCGCAGCGTCATCATCGTTCCGGAGCCCGTCGGACACTCGACTTTGAAGTCGTCGCCGAAGTACTGGTGGTAGCGCCGGAGCGACTCCAGGATCAGGTAATTGATCGGGAACCACACCGGGCCGCGCCAGTTCGAGTTGCCGCCGTAGACGCCGCTCGTCGATTCGCCGGGCTCGTAGGTCAGGCGGTGCTCGATGCCCCCCGTGTTGGTGGTGTAGGGCTGGTCCTTGTGGTAGCGCGAGACCGACCGGATTCCGTGGGGCGAGAGGAACTCGCTCTCGTCGAGCATGTACCGCAGCATCTGGCGGAGCATGTCGGGCGTGACAACGGAGAAGAGGATGCGCTGCTCCTCTCCGCGCTCGGTCATCGAGGCGCACTTGGAGATCAGGTCGGGGCGGTTGGCGACGAACCACTCCATCCGGCGCTTGAATCCGGGGAACCGGTCGAGGATCTTCGCCTCACCCGTGACGACGGCCGACAGGGGAATCAGGCCGACGAGCGAGCGGATGCGGATGAGCTCGTGGGTCCCGTCGGGCGCCCGGACAGCGTCGTAGAAGAAGCCGTCCCGCTCGTCCCAGAGGTTGAAGCCCTCCTCGCCCATGTGCCGCGCCGCGTTGGCGATGTAGACGAAGTGCTCCCAGAACTTGCTGGCAACGTCCTCGTAAGCCGGGTCGTCCGCCGCGAGCTCGAGCGCCATGCCGAGGAGGTTCAAGCAGTACATCGCCATCCAGCTCGTTCCGTCGGCCTGGCCCAGGACCCAGCCGGGCGGCAGCACCGTGTTGCGGTCGTAGACGCCGATGTTGTCGAGACCCAGGAAACCACCCTGGAAGACGTTGTTCCCGAGGTGATCCTTGCGGTTGACCCACCAGTCGAAGTTCAGAAGCAGCTTGTGAAAGACGCGCACGAGGAACGCGCGGTCGCCCTTGCCCGTCAGGCGTTTCTCGATCTGATAGACACGCAGCGCCGCCCAGGCGTGCACGGGCGGATTCACGTCCCCAAACGCCCACTCGTAGGCCGGGATTTGGCCGTTGGGGTGCATATACCACTCGCGCAGAATCAGGATGAGCTGGTCCTTGGCGAATTGCGGGTCCACGAGGGCGAGGGCGACGCAGTGAAACGCGAGGTCCCAGGCCGCGAACCACGGGAACTCCCACGTGTCGGGCATCGACAGCACGTCGGCCGCGTAGAGGTGCTTCCACTCGCGGTTGCGGCCGTGCCGGCGCTCGGGCGGAGGCGGCGGCTGCGCGGGATCGCCGAGGAGCCAGCGCCGCACGTCGTAGGCGTAGAACTGCTTCGACCAGATCATGCCGGCGAAGGCCTGTCGGGCCACCAGCCGTTCGGTCTCGGAGAGCCGCGCGGGAATGACGACGCCGTAGAACTCGTCGGCCTCGCTCCGGCGCCGCGCCAGCACCGAGTCGAAGTCGCTCCCGAGAGCGTCGCCCTTCGCCCACGCATCGTCGGTGAACCGGAGCCGCAGACGCGCCTGCCCGCCGGCCGGGATCGCGAGGCGCGACCACGC
>JBASRI010000643.1:0-2778 GCA_049273755.1 Thermoanaerobaculia bacterium | reverse complement strand
GCCCCGCGGCCGCGAGGCCGAGCGCCAGGCCAGCCGCGCCGGCCTCACGGAACAGATCGCGTCGTCGCATCGGGTTCCTCCTCGCACAGACTAGCAGGCTGCTGAGAAATGGATGCGGGTGTCGTGTCCGGGGCTTTCGGCCGCAGGCGTTCGCTTCGCGAGCGGCCGAGAGTCTCTGCTACCGGGGCCCATCCGCACACCTGCTGTTAGTAAGCCGTGAACCACTCTCCGCTCCCGTTTCGGGCGCGTCGAGCGCCCCTGAAAACACCTGGCCCGGATCTCTCCGGACCAGGGCCAGGGAGAAGCGGTACCGGGCGTCTTCGGCGGCCGAAAAGCTCGTGACGACGGGGGCGTTGTCGTGGACCCGATCGTAGCCCGAGTGCGGCGTCCAGAGGAACGGGAACCCGCCGATGAAGGGCACGTCGGGCCCGTCGACGCCGTCGCCCAGGGCGTTGTTCGGGGCGACGTTGAAGGCGGGGATGAGCACGCCCGCGACGACGCGCAGCGCGATGTCCACCGTGTCGTCATAAGGCCGGCGGCCGTTTGGGAAGCCCGAGAGGTCGCCCGCGATCACGCCCAGCCGGTTCACCGCGCCGACCGGCGTCGGGAAGACCGCGACGTTCAAGCGAAGCTGATCCGAGATGACCTCGCCGGGGCGCTTGGTCAGACCCGGGACGCCCTGGACGAGCACGAGCAGGTCGGTGCGCGGGTTGGGGGGCACGTTGATTTGGAAGAGCGCGTTGAGGATGCCGGCGAGCTCCGAGTTGAGCACGTAGGTCCCGAAGTTCGCCAGGTCGTCCACGGGGTACGTGGCGTTGAAGTGGTCCTTCTGGGCAAGGGGAATGATGACCTCGTTGATCAGCGGGTTGCCCAGGCGCGAGACCTGCACCCAGCCCCCCGAGACCGTCGGCGCGCTGCCGTCGGTCGAGAGCGTCGTGGTCTTCATCCGCCAGGTCGAGGACCACAGGCTGACGATGGCGTTCGGGTCGGCGGTATCGGTCGGGATCGTGCCGTTGGCGGTGAGGTTCTGGATCGGGACGGAGATCGCGATCGTGTGGACGTTGTATCCGGCCGTCGTGTTCACGCCGCCGCCGTGGTCGCCGACGGGGGTGCCGGGCCGGAAGTTGACGAGGTCGAAGATCATTCCCAGGTCAACGTAGAACATCTCGGCGCGCTGGCCGACGAAGACCTTGGTGTTGTCGTCGATGTCGTAGACGGTGGCGCCGAGGCCGGTGCCCTTGCCGTACCCGTTGGGATAGGACTTCGGTCCGACGTTGTTCGGCGCCTCGAGAAGGTCGCTTCCGAGGGTCGTGCAGGCCGTCTGCCCGGGCGAGGGGCCGAGGCACTTTTCGAGCTTGTAGGTGTAGTAGACGTTCAAGTTCGGATCGTTCGGCGAGGCCACGGGTCCCACGTTCTGGAGCCACGTATTGCCGTTCCGGACGTTCCGCGTGAACGTGGCGCGGTAGACGACGTCCTCGATCGCGTCGCCGTTGGAGTCGATGTTGAACTCGTAGCGGATGTTGGGCTCGAAGTGGTAGAAGTTGGGCCCGCCGGCCGGCTCCTCGAGAGGGATCCAGTTGCCGATCATCACGAGCCTCGACGGGTCGACGGGGTCGCGGAAGAAGTAGACGTCGGTGTTGTCGGCGACGGGGTCGTTCGAGATCCCGGGAGCCTCGCGGTGGCTCGACGCCATCGAAGGCGCCGTGAGGGCGAGAAAGAGAATCAAGGGGGAGAGCGCCAGACGCGCGCCCCGGGTCCAGGAATCCTTCATGACAGCCTCCTTCGCTTCGGCTTCACAGCCTGCGTTCCAAGGCAGTACGGGCGGGCGCGCCGCTGCGGATTCACGGCCGTGGCCCTGATGTAGACTCCGGCGCCAGCCGGAGCGCCTTGTTCCCAGCCACATGAGCCTGAAGCGCGAAGACCCCGACCGCCCGTTGATGGCCCGGGTCGAAGCCCGGGACGCCGACGCCCTGGCCGCGCTCTACGACCGGCACGGGGGGCGCCTCCTGGGATTGGCCCAGCGAATCCTGGGGCGCGGGGGCGAGGCGGAAGAGGTTCTGCAGGAGGTCTTCCTTTTCGCGTGGCGGTCGGCCTCGTCCTTCGATCCGACGCGCGGCACCGTCCGGACCTGGCTGCTGATCGCCACCCGCAGCCGGGCCATCGACCGCCTACGCGCCCGGCGCTCGCCCTCGCGCCCCGAGGTCCGCAGCCTGGAGGAGGTGGCCGAGAGCCCCGCCGCCCCCGACGACGTCGAGGCCGCCTCGGCCGACCGCCAGTGGCAGTCCCTGTGCCGGACGGCCGTCGGCGAGCTGCCCGACGACCAGCGGCGGGCCCTGGAGCTCGCCTACTTCGAGGGCCTGACGCATCAGGAGATCGCCGCCCGAACCTCGACGCCGCTGGGCACCGTCAAAACACGGGTGCGGCTCGGCTTAATGAAACTTCGAGAGCGCATGCGCTCGTACTTGGGGAGTGGAAGCGATGCCTCATAACGAGCGGCACGAAGAGCTCGTCGCTGCGCTGGCCCTCGGCATGCCGCTCGAGGCCGACCGCGTGGAGCTCGAGCGGCACCTGGCCGAAGGGTGCCCGCGCTGCGAGGAGCTCTTGGGAGAGCTCGGCGAAGCCGCGACGGCGCTGGCGGCGGGCGCGCCCCCCGTCCGGCCGCCGGAGGAGCTGCGCGAGAAGATCCTCGCCTCGCTCGGTCCGTCGAGGGTGTCGCCGCGCCGGTCGGCGCCCGTCTTCTGGCGCGTGCTGGCGGCCGCGGCTGCGCTGTTGCTGCTC
>JBASRI010000639.1:0-6338 GCA_049273755.1 Thermoanaerobaculia bacterium | reverse complement strand
GCGGTATCGCGCGTGCCACAGGTCCTTCACGCCGATCGGGAACCAGGCCTCGTCGATCGCCAACACGCCCTCGGAGTGCCGGATCCTCCGCGTCGGCGACGCGGCCTCGTGCCGGCGCCGGTAGAGGCCCTCCAGGACGAAGACGCCGCCGGGCAAAAGCTGCCTCGCGACCGCGCGCAGAGCCCGCTTGCGGTCGTCGAGCGTCGTCATGTGCGAGAGGGGGTCCCCCGGAGCCACGATCAGGTCGAAGCCGCGCCCGAAGACGACGCGGCGGGCGTCGGCGGCCACGAAGCGCGCCTGTCGGAAGCGGCGGCGCCGCGCGATGGCCAGCATCTCGAGCGAGACGTCGAGACCCACGGCGGGAGCGATCCGCGAGAGCTCCGCCGTGATCCGACCCAAACCGGCGCCGATCTCCAGGATCCGCCGCGGCCGAACCTCGCGCGCGATCGCGCGCCAGAAATTCAGGTGCGCGCGCGAGAGCGACTCCTTCTCGTAGAACGGAAGAATCCGGCGGTAATAGTCGCAGGCGGAGGCGACCTCGGCGGCGTCGGGCATTGGCGTTAGAGTCGCGTCATGCGCAGTCATTATTCAGCGTCCGCGTCCCTTCTCGCGCTGGCCCTGTCCGGTTTCGTGCCTCCTGGCGCTCCGGAGAACGTGCCCGACCTGCTGCGCCGCCAGACCGACGAGCTCGTCGACGCGATCTCCAGTGGTTCCGCCGCGGTCTGGGACCGGTACCTCGACCCCGAAGCCCGCTACATCGACGAGAGCGGGGAGGTTCAGACCAAGAAACAATTGATCGAAGGGATCCGCGCGCTTCCCGAGGGCGTTTCGGGGTCGATCCAGATCCAGGACTTCGACGTCCTGGTGCACGGCGACGTCGCGGTGGCCACCTACGTCGACGACGAGAACGAGGTCTTTCACGGCCACAAGCTGCACTGCCAATACCGCACCACCGACACCTGGACGAAGACACCCGAAGGCTGGCGGCTGATCGCGGGCCAGGTCGTAGCGCTTCGGACGGATCCGCCGGCTGTCCCGATCGCCTCGGCGCTTCGCGAGCAGTACTGCGGGCAGTACGCCCTGACCCCCGCGATCACGTACGAGATCCGGTGCCAGGGGGACACGCTCGAAGGCCGGCAGACGGGGCGCAAGCCCGAGACGCTGCGCGCCGAGGCGCCCGACGTGCTCTTCGTGCCGGGCAAGCCGCGCTTTCGGTACATGTTCCTGCGCGACGCCGGCGGCAAGATTACGGGCTTTGCTCAACGGCGCGAGGCCTGGGACCTGGTGTGGGAGCGGGTGAGCTCCAAGCCCAGGTCGTGAGCGGGCTCTATTTTTCGCCTTCGACGACGAAGGCGATCTTGACGTTCGCCTTGTACTCGACGATCTTCCCGTTCTCGACGCGGGCGGTCCAGTCCTGGACGTCCACGCCCTTCACCCTCCGCAGTGTCTGGCTGGACTCGCGAACGGCGGCCTGGACCGCGTCTCCCAGCCCTTTTTCGACGAGGCCACGAGCTCGGTGATCTTTGCGACGGACATGACTTCTCCTTGGGTCCCGGAGCCTGCAATTCCCGTTCCGGGGCGGACGCTCCGCTATTCGGCGGCGGTCGCCGCGTAGCGGAAGAACGTCGCCAGAACCGTCGCGAACCAGTGCGGCGAGGAGCCGGGCTGGCCGATGTGCCCACCGAACGGCGTTTCGATCAGATGCGCGAACCGATTGCCCTCCGCGGCACGGCCGAGGTCGGCAACCGACGAGATCGGGAGGATCGGGTCGTTGGACGTCACCAGGATCAGCAGCGGGCGGCGCGAGGACGCGACGCTGGGAGCCGGATCTGCGCGAGCCAGGAATTCCTCCGGTGTCGGTCCGAGCTCCGGCCGTGCCGCGACCACCGCCTTCAGAGAACCGGCGAAGGAACCGTCGCTCTCCGTCCTGAGCCCTTTCGCCCGCTTCCGAACGTACGAGCGGAAACCCTTCCGGAAGAAGACCGTGTACCCCGAGTCGGAGAAGAAGAGCTTCGCGTCCAGATGCTGCACGACCCTCGGCAGATCCGCGGCCGGACAGACGGCCACGGCGCCGGCCGTGAAGACGCTCTCGGCCTCGGGCTGACCGATGGCGTGCAGCGCGCTCAATCCGCCGAGGCTGAACCCGACCAGACCGATCGGATGCCCGGGGTATTTCTTCGCCAGCCAGCGACCCCATGCGAGCAGGTCGGGGCCCTCCTCGATCCCGAGCGTCGGCAGCCACTGCCTGGAGAGCAGGCACCCGTGGCCGCGCATGTCCGGGATCACGACGCCGAATCCCTGGCTCCTCATGAGATCCCCGGTGACCTGGACGTACTTCGTGTTCTTGCTGTCGAAAAGGCCGTGGACGACGAGGACGATCGGAGTGGAGCCGTCGAGCGGCGGAGCAATGAACCCCACCAGAGGCGCGCGGCCAGCCTCCATCCCGATCCGCTCGAGCACGAAGCCCGCCGGCGTGGGACCCTCGCAGGCCGACGGATAGGTCTGGTCCCGCCGCTTCCGGCCGGCATCCGAGATCCGGACCGTGCTCTGGAAGCCGCTCTCGGGACGATCCTCTCGGGGGATCGACTCGATGCACTCCCAGAGAGAGGCCGTAGTGGTGGGCGCGCAGGACGGGACCGCGGGCGTCGGGAGTCGATGCAGCGTGCAGCCGGTCAAGAGCGTCGCGCCGAGGGTTAGGACGGCCGACCGGGGGATCGACGCCATTGGGGCATGTTGGCATAATTGCCGTCTTGCCCCCACGCTAAGCTAACGGCCGTGGCAAAGCCCGACCGAACGATCGCCGAGGCGCGCTGGCCCGTGATCATCGCCGTCATCGGTCTGGGCGGCTGCTCCCTTGCGCTGCCGGATCCTCTCGTGCTGGGCCCTCGCTGGCTCGTGCCGGCCGTCGTCGCCGCCCTCGTCGTCGCCACGTATCTGGCCCATCGCGCGGGCGACCACCGGCTCGACAAGATCGGCGGTTACGCGATCAGCATCATCGTCACGCTCGCCCTCGTCTATTCGATCGCCCGGCTCCTGAGTTCGCTGCCCATGAAGGTCGAGCCTCCGGCCGTGCTGCTGAAGTCCGCGTCCGTGCTGTGGGTGACGAACTTCCTCGTGTTCGCCCTCTGGTACTGGCGCCTCGACGCCGGCGGCCCGCACGCGCGCGAGCGCCGAGGGGCACACACCGAGGGGGCGTTCTTCTTCCCTCAGATGATGCAGGGAGCTCCGGTGAAGAACGCCGATTCCTGGAGGCCGACGTTCGTGGATTACCTGTTCCTCGCGTTCTGCACGACGACCGCCTTTTCGCCTACCGACACGCCGGTCCTTTCGCGCTGGGCGAAGGTCCTCACGATGGTCCAGTCGATGATCTCGCTCCTCTGCGTCGCGATCCTGGCCTCGCGGGCGATCGGCCTGCTGTAGCGCGCCGGCGGATCACCCGGCCGCAGACCTCGATGTCCGGACACTCGCAGTCCAACAGCTTCTCGAGCACCGCCGTCATGACGCGCAGCCGCTCGGTGGTGGACCGGATCTCCTCGAGCTTCGACTCCGCGAGGCGCCGCCAGCGGTCGCGGCCGAACTCGTTGACGAGCTGACGGATCTCGGCCAGGGCGAACCCGGTCTCCCGCGCGAGCTGGACGACGTTGAGCTGAGCCACCGCGCGGTCGTCGAAGGCCCGGCGGCCTGAGACGCGGGGCGCGAAAGGGATCAGACGCTGCTGCTCGTAGTACCGGATGGTCGAAGAGGGCAGCCCCGTCCGCGCCGACAGCTCGCCGATGGTCATCGCACAAAATTCCTTGACTTAAAGTGTACTTGAAGTCCTACAAGAAGCGGCGAAAGGAGACTTCGCCATGGGATTCGAACGAACCACCCCGTTGTTGCTCGCGGCTCTGGCCGTCTCGCACGCCGCCGTCTTCGCCGCGGAGCCGCTGGTGTGCAACGTCAACGCGCTGAGCCCCGCGGAGCGCGACCGGCACCTCGCTCTCGGGCAGGAGCTGAAAAGCGCCGTCGCCAGGGTCGCGGAGCTGCCGGACGGCTATGAGATGACGCTCGACTTCAAGAAGATGGGTCTGGACGCGCGGGGCCTTCCTTACTGCGTCGTCGAGGTCGCCCAGTGGGTCGATCTGGAGTCGCGGTGCTGTCCGTTCGTGGACTTCGGCATCGAGCTCAAGGGCAAGGACCGGCTCGTCACGCTCCGCCTGACGGGCGGACCCGAGGTGAAGGACTTCCTGAAGACCGAATTGGGCCTGGTCCGGCCGTGAGGGCGGGGGCGCAGACCCCCCGCCCCTACTGCTCCCGCTTCTGGATCTCGGCGAGCCGCTTCTCCTGGGCCGGGGTCAGGGTGTTCTTGATGCGGATCAGGAGCGAGAGCTGGACGCGTTTGATCTCCTTCTCGGTCGCGAGGATCTCGTCGAGCTCGGAGAGGACCTTCGCTTCGTCGACCGGCTTTTCCTGGAGGAGGGTGGCCAGCCTCTCCGACTTGTCCTTCATGTCGAACTGGAGGTCGAGGAACTTCGCCTGGCCCTTCGTGATCTCGGCCCGAATCGCCTTCTTCTGCGTATCGTCGAGGCCGATCTCCTTGGCGGCGCCGAGGATCTTCTCGGGGGGGATCAGGTAGCGGGAAACCGGATCGTCGTTGCCGGCCGGCGTCTCGGCGAGAACGGGAGAGACCAGTGCGAACAGGAGCAGGGCGGCGATCTTCTTCATGAAGAGACTCCTTTCTCGGGGATCGACAGAGCGTCGGAATAATCGGGTACGGGCTCGGGAATCGCGGGAGTGGACTCGAGAAGCTCGGTCGCCGGCAACTCGAGCAGGAAATCGGTTGGGGATTTCCAGTCGGCGATCGACTCCGAGGGCGCCGGCTTCTTCGAGAAGGGGATCAAGAGCGCTCCGATCACCAGCAGGAGGACCGCCACCCTCGCGATCCAGAGGCGTCTCCGATGGGGCATGCGCCTCGGATGCGTCAGGTCTCGAAACGACGGCGGCGAGGAGACCTCCCGCTCGCGCAGCTCCCGGAACGCGCGGCGCAGCTTCTCGTCATTCACCGAGCACCTCCGCGAGCCGCTTCTTGCCGCGCTGGTAGTGGACGCGAGCCGAGCCGACGGAGATGCCGAGCGTCGCGGCGGCCTCCTCGATCGTCAGGTCGTGGGAGAAGACGAGCTCGAGCGTCTCGCGCTGCCTTCGCGGGAGTCCGGCGAGGGCCCTCAACAGGCGGCCCGCCTCGCTCGATCGAAGGGCGTCCTGCTCCGGATCGGCCGGAAGCGGCGGCGCCGAGGCCCGCTTCCAGCGGTCCAGCCGCAGCCTGCCGAGCCAACGCCTTCGCCGGTGCTCCGCCGCCGTTTTGACGATCACTCCGAAGAAGAACGTCTTGAAGCTCGACGCCCCGGCGAACCGGGCTTTTCCTTCCAGGACCTTTAGGTAGCTCGCCTGCAAGACGTCGGCCGCGTCGTCCCGGTCGCGCCGGCAGCAGGCCAGCGCCCAGACGAAGCTGTCGGGGTGCAGCTTTTCCAGCTCCCCCGGGATGTCGACCTCGTTCATTTGCGCGGCTGCAGGCGGCACTCATCTTCCTCTGGTTCCAGGAGTGAGTGGTCGGGAAGCCGTCCTTATATGACAGCCGCTGGAGCGAATCGGTCTCCTAGGTGCCCTGCCCGAAGCAGACCCGGTAGCCGTCGGGATCCAGGATCTCCATCTCGATCATGTCGTAGACCGTCTTCTCCGGTTGACGCGCGAGCGCGCCGCCCGCCGCCTCCAACGCCCTTTTCTCGGCGTCGAGGTCCGGCACCCGGAGGTAGACGTCCCAGATGCCGCTGGGCCCGTTCGGCCGCACATGCTCCGCGTTCTCGGCGAGGCTGACCATGATCTCGAAGCCGTCGCGGTCGAGGATCGCGAAGCAGGGCGGCTCGCCCCAGGTCTTCGGGCTCCGGAATCCCAGCTTCCGGATGTAGAAGTCGATCGAGCGCTGGAGGTCGGACACCACGAACAGGGGAGTGCTGGTCAGGAGGGTCGGGCGCGCTTCGGGCATGCCGGGATTCTAGACGACGTGGACGACCCCCTCACCCTTGCCCTCTCAACCCGTCGGGGGGAGAGGGAACGGAACCTCCACAGTGACTCACATCGCGCGTGCCTGCGTGCGCTCGTTTGGAAGGTGCTTTCGAAACCACTCGCCCGCGAGCTGGGCGACCTCTTCGAGGGCGCCGGGCTCCGGAAAGAGGTGCGTCGCGCCGGGGATGACTTCCAGCCGCGTCGGCGCGGGGATCCGCTCCATTGCCTGGCGGTTGAGCGCGAGGACCGGCCGATCTTCTCCACCGACGATCAGGAGCGTCGGCGCCTGGACGCGGGGC
>JBASRI010000634.1:0-2576 GCA_049273755.1 Thermoanaerobaculia bacterium | reverse complement strand
GCCCCGCTCGGTTCTCGCGGGCACCCCGCAGGCCGCCTCCGCCGGGCAGGCCGTGCGCGCGCTCTCGGCGCCGCGTTCGACGGGCTCGCTTCCCGTGACCGCTTCGGTGACTCCGGTCGAGAAGCTGGAGAAGGGACGCATCAAGGGAGCCCTCGCCGTCTCTGCGGATCTCGCCTCGATCGCCGACGCTCTCGAGCGCACCGGTTCCGGCCGGGTCCGGGTGACCGTTGCGGTGGAAAACTCCAAGGGCAAGCCGTTCACGCAGAGCGAGGAGACGGACCTCGACCACTCGGGCGGAGGCACGATCTGGTACTACGAGGCCAACATCGTCTGGCCGCCGGAGGCGACGAGAGTGGCGGTCACCATCGAGGAGCTCACGACCGGGACCTCGGGGAGTGCGGTGGCGGAGCTGCCGAAGCCGTAGCGGATCGATGGAGATCCTGTCCTATCCGGTCGGACTTCTGATCGGGCTCTTCCCGATCGCCGCGGACCTGGGGCCCGGCCGCGAGCCGGCGCACCTCCTTCTCGACAGCCGGCCGGTCTGCGAGCTGACCGACCGCGCGCCCGGCTGCATGGTGGACCTGGGATTGGACCCCCGCGTGCACCTGCTCGAGCTCGTGCGGACCAACGCCGCCGGACGCGTGACCGAGCGCGTTCGGCGCTGGGTCACCCACCCGGGCATCGAACCGGAGGTTCTGGCGGCGGGAACCTGCGACCAGAAGCGCCGCCAGTGTGATTTCGACCTTTCGTGGGCGCACCCGGCCAAGCTCGACCCTAAGCGCATGGACCTCTCGCTCGACGGCATCGCCGTCTGGCACGGCAAGGAGCATCACGCGAGCGTCCCGCTCGCACACGGCGCCAAGCCCCAGGTCCTCGTTCTCGACGCGCAGTTTCCGGACGGAACGCGCGCGAGCTATACCCGGACGCTGTACGCGTTCTACCCCGAGGTGGCGCAGGCGGCCCTGCAGGCGGTGCCGATCTTCCCGACGTCGGTAGCCGCGACTGACGACGAGGTCGCCGGTGCTCTGCGAGATGCGCGATTGCCAGTGCGGACGGTCGAGAGCGGCGAGTCCGAGTTTGTTTTCGTACTCGAACCCAATGTCTTCGACCTGGTTCCGGGCTTCATTCAGAAGCCGCCAGCCTTCACCGGACGCCGCCCCTATCCCCTCGCGATCGGACCGCCGACGGGCGGCTCGGACGCGATCGATTCCATTCGCGTTGTCGTGCCCGATCTGTCGCTATCGGCCTACGAAACAACGGCCGAGCAGCTGGGGAAGCGACTTCCGTTGCGCATGTCCTCCTGGTCCCGATACTCCGATGCTGTGACGGCGGCGGGCTACGCCCTGGGAGGCTCGCCGCGGCGCCGCGCGATCGTGCTCGTCCTTCGCGGCTTCGAGCGTCCCGACATCAGCACGTTTTCGGAGACCCAGGCCCGGGCCTACCTCTCCGAGGTCATGGTGCCCCTCTACGTCTGGAGAATCGGGGGCGTCACCGCTTCGACCTGGCCGGAGGGTCGCCGTATCACGAGCATGAAAGACCTACGGGAGGCGTTCGAGGCTCTCCGCGCCGACGTCGACCGGCAGCGCATCGTCTGGCTGGAGGGTGCCCACGACACGCGGTACATCGGACGTCACCTCTCTCCCTCGGTAGCGATCGCGGGGCGAGACGCGGCACCGGCCCAAACGGAGATGGAGGATCCGGCTTCGGCGCCTCCGGCCCTCGCCTCGCGCGGCCCCGACGGCGGCGACGTGCACGCTCTGGCGGGGAGCGCCGACGGATCGGTCCTGTACGCAGGGACGCACGCGGGAGTCTTCCGGTCGCGCGACCGGGGCGCGGCGTGGGAAGGCGCTGGTTCGGGCCTTCCGCCGGTGCCGGTGCGGTGTCTGTCGGTGGATCCTTCCGATTCCGGCTTGGTCTACGCCGGTACCGACGCGGGCCTCTTCGTGACGACCGATTCGGGAATACGCTGGCGGGCCGCCGGAGGGCTCGCGTCGCCGCCGATCACGGCCCTCGCTCTGGACGCCGCGCGGCCGGCGGTCCTCTACGCCGGCACGCGGGGCCGCGGAGTCCTGTGGAGCTCCGACGGGGGCGCGACGCTCTTCATGGGCGCGCTCGATAACGGGGACGTCCGGGCGCTGCTCGTGGACCCGCGCAATCGCTGGGTCTGGGCGGCCACGGAAGACGGGGTGTTTCTGAGCCAGGATCGGGGCTTTCACTGGACGGCAGCCGGCAAACTCCCGGGCAGGCCTCTCGCCCTCGCCATCGATCCTCGCGCGCCCAACCGGATCTACGCCGGCACCGCGGGGGACGGGCTCTTCGTCAGCGCAGACGCCGGCGCGTCCTGGCGCCCGACGAAGCTTTCGGGGGCGTTTCTCTCGGACCTCCGGGCGGTCCCGGGTCCGCCCGCGGCGCTGCTCGCGGCCTCCCCCGAGGGCGTGTTCTCCTCGACCGACGGTGGGGCGACGTGGAAGCTGGCGAAAATCGGCGCCGTCGAGTCGATCGTGACGGCCGGGCCCGGGGTCGTCGTGGCCGGAGGGCCCCGCGGCGCGCTCCGCGCCGATGGAGCCGGCCGCCGC
>JBASRI010000621.1:0-2196 GCA_049273755.1 Thermoanaerobaculia bacterium | reverse complement strand
GGGTGGAGCGTCGGCGCGCCGCTCCCGCTTGCGGCGCTCGGCGGATCGGCGTTCCGGGGGCCGCACGGCGAAGCGAGACGGGATCGGGTCGAGCTCCTCGAGGACCTCGAGCTCGGGCCGCGCGGCCGGCTCGGAGACGTCCTGGACGTGCCAGTTCTCGAGGGCCTCCGTCGGGATGTGCTTGGTCGCGTTGATCGCCGCGACGATGCGGCGCGCGTCGGCGAAGGAGCGGCCGCGGACGACGATCGCACCCGACGCGTCGCGCACGTAGCGTCCGTCCTGCTTCCAGGGCTCGGGAGAGTGGAAGGTCTCGCGGTCGTCTTCCGGAAACGGATCGAAGTGGCCGTCGGGAATCCGCGATTTGCTGCTCATGAACGGCACCTGCGGCGCTCGGGACGATTATGTCATGGCGGCGCGGGATTGCGTTTGTGGCCGCCCGTGGGAGGGGACCCGAACCCCCAACCCCTCCCGCAATTACTTGCTTCTGTCAACGAATTGCAGCCGCAACCAACCGCCGGCAGAGCGTGTTTCCGTCCGTAGAAGGAGCCTTCATGCCTCACTACCGCGTCCTCGCGATCCGCGAAACTCTCGCCGAGAAAGTCCGCTCGACCCGAAAGTCGCCCGGCTACGGGCACCCGGTGCATGCCGAAGTGGCGACCGGCTACGGCCCCTGCCGGCTCTGCCTGCGCGACTTCGCCGTGGGCGTCGACCGGCGGCTCCTCTTCACGCTCGACCCCTTCTTCGGTCTCGAGCCTTTCCCGCTTCCGGGACCCGTTTTCATCCACGAAGACGGCTGCGACCGTCACCCCGAGCACGGGGGCTTCCCCACCGACCTGCTCTCCCACGACCTGACCCTCACCGCCTACGCCCGCGGACGCCTCCTGCGCGACGAGGAGCGCGTGACCGGGAACGAGGTCGAGCCGGCGATCGTCCGCCTGCTTTCCCGGCCGGACGTGGACTATCTCCACGTCCGCGACACGCAGGCCGGCTGCTACGACCTCCGGATCGAGCGGGCCTGAGGCCGGGACGCTTCAATACTCGGCGGGTGTCAGGACGCCGTCTCCGTCGGCGGGAGGAATCACCTCCTGGAAGACGGCGGAGGAGCCCCGAAACACCCGATCGAACTCGGCGGCCGCGCAGGCGCCGCAGAGACGCTCCTCGGCGAACTGGCCGCGCTCGCGCACCTGCAGCTCGTAGGGGCTGCCCTCGAAGACGTCGAGCCCGCACCAGTTGAAGCGTGCGGCCGCCCCGCACCGCCCGCAACGCGCGTCGAGCTCGGGCAGCAGACGCCGGACCGAATCCTTCAGCTCCGCATCCCAGAGGAAGAAGCGCGTCGGGATCTCCAGCGGCGCGAACGAGTACCCGCCGCCTTCGGGCGTCGGCGCGATCGCCAGCGCGCGGTACGAGAAGCTCCGGAAGTACTCGCTCAGAGCCCGGGACAGACAAGCGGCGCAAAGCTTGCGGCGGCCGTCCTCGGTTTTCCGCTCTTTGCGTCAGGTCGGGTCGAGATGCTGGATGTCCTTCTTCGCGAGCGAGGCGCCGCAGACGTCGCAAGGCGCCTCGCGGGAAAAAAGACCCATGCTCGACTACGACTTCTTTCCGAGGTCGGCGAGAGCGGCGAGGACCTCCTCGCTGTGATTCGCGGGCTTGACCTGCAGGAACGACTTGGCGACCTTGCCCTGCGGGTCGATCAGGAACGTGTTGCGCGCCGACAGCTTCTTGCCCTCGTACTCCATGACCGAGTCGTAGGCCCCCGAGACCTTCGCGTCGGGGTCCGACAGCAGCTTGAAGCGGAGCCCTTCCTTGGCGCAGAAGTCCTTGTGGCTGTCGGCCGAATCCACGCTGATGCCCAGGATCACGGCGTTGGCCGCCGCGTACTTCGACAGGTCCCGCTGAAAGTTCTGCGCCTCGAGCGTGCAGCCGCTGGTGAAGTCCTTCGGATAGAAATAGAGGACCACCCACTTGCCGCGGTAGTCCTCGAGCTTCGTCGGCTTGCCCTCCTGGCTCGTCAGCGTGAAGCCGGGCGCGGGCTGCCCGACGGTCGGGGCCGTAGCCGTCAGGACCAGAGCGGCTGCCAGGATCCCGAAACACAGAAAGAGAACCGTCTTCGTCACTGCAACCTCCTTTACGCCGGCCGAGCTTCGATCAGGGAGAACGGCCCCGCGGTCGGCACGATGGACCGCGGGCGCCTTTCGG
>JBASRI010000610.1:0-1758 GCA_049273755.1 Thermoanaerobaculia bacterium | reverse complement strand
GGGCCCCGGCCTTCGTGATGGCCTGGTTGACGCCCGAGATGATCGAAACTTCGCTCGGCGGCAGCGCCCAGAGAAGCGACAGGGTCCCGAGGAGATAGCACGCGGCGATCGTCACTCCGGAGAGAAGCGTCGCGCGCGGGAACGTCCTTCGGGGCTCGACCACCTCGCCGGCGAGGATCGGCGCGAGCTCCAATCCCGCGAACCCGAAGCAGAGGTTGGCGAAGAAGAGGACCGTCGTCAGCTGCCCGAAGTTCGGCACGAGGGATACCGGAGGCATGGGCGTCGCCGATCCGAAGCGGGCGAGCGCGACGACCCCGACCATGAGCAGCGCCGCCGACGGGATCCACTGCGCCAGGCCGCCGATGTTCTGTACCCACCGTCCGGACTTCATGCCGACGATGTTGAAGACGAGAGCGATGGTCAGCAGGGCGAGCGAGCCGCCGGCCGCGTAGGCGCGACTCTGCTCGAGGTGAGCGAACTTGAGGCCGAACACGTACAGCGCGAAGACGACCGTCGAAAGCGTGAGCGTCGGGAAGTACAGGATGTTGTTGGCCCAGTAGAGCCAGCCCGCGAGAAACCCGTTGCGCGCTCCGAAGGCCTTCATGGTCCAGACGTAGAGGCCGCCCTCCTCCGGAATCGCAGAGGCCAGAGCGGTGACGGCGAAGCCCTGGGGGATGAAGAACGCGATCGCCGCCAGGATCCAGAGCGAGATCGACGAAGGGCCGTTGGCCGCCGCCAGCGCGATCCAGCGCATGCCGACGATCGCAGCCACGTTGAAGAGGACGATGTCCCGGGTCTTGAGCGCGCGCTCTAAGGCCATGCGGCGGTGTCCCAGGCAAGCGCCATCAGCGTCCCGCTTCGGGCATGGTTCTCTGCCAGATGTCGGCGTTGTCGCTCGAGCGCACCGCATAGCACGTCGTCGCGCCGCGGCAGGCGATGCTCCCGTAGTTTCCCGCCGAGGTGTGGGACAGGATGAGCCGGTCCGTCCCCGCCGCCGGGTCCGCGACGTGGACGCCGTCGGCGTCGCGATAGACCAGGCGCTCTCCGAGAGCGGATCCTCGGGTGGCGCGTCCTCCGGTTTGGATTCCGCGGAAGGGTTGAGAAACGGTTTTTGCGACCGAGTCGTAGACGAGGAGACCGATCGTGGAGCGATCCTGCGCGCGCACGATCGAAGCGAAGAGCCGCCGGCCGTCGGGCGTCCAGGCTAGCGGGTAGACGCTCGTATCGGGCAGCGGGGAGGCAAGCGGCTCCATCGTGCCGGCCTGACCCTTGTCGTCGAGCGGGAGGATGAAACCATTCTGAGTCCTGTTGATGGCCATGCGCCGCCCGTCCGGCGCCCAGTGCGGCTCGATCACGGTGTCCCCCGTAGTTCTGGTGAGCTGCGCCAGCCCCCCGCCATCGATCGCGATCGTCCAGATCTCATAGCGGCCGCCGCGGTCGGAGTGAAAGGCGAGGCGCCGCCCGTCCGGGGAGAAGCTCGGAGCGCGGTCCTTGGGAGCGTCGTCGGTCAATTGCCTCAGCCCCGTCCCGTCGGCGCCGAGGACGAAGAGGTCGTCCTGCGCGCCGCCGCGAGAGTCGAAGGCGAAGAACTTCCCGTCGGGAGAGAGGTCGAAGTCCGCGATCTCCTGCGAGCTCTCGTAGACCTCCTCGGGCTTGCTGGAGAGCCGACCCTGGGCGTCGAAGGTAAGCCGGTCGATGGCGTAGGTGGTCTGCCGGTCGACGTAGGCGATGTGGCGGCCGTCGCGCGCCACGGCGAGC
>JBASRI010000609.1:0-3987 GCA_049273755.1 Thermoanaerobaculia bacterium | reverse complement strand
TGCGGACGCTGCCGAGCGCCACGATGCGCGGGCGGTTCGATCCCTCGGCGGTCACTCCTGAGTGTTTAGAACCTCTCGCACCTTACGGGCGAGGGAGGCGGGTGTAAAGGGTTTCTGGAGAAATGCGGTCCCCGGTTCCAGCACTCTGTGCCGGATGATGGCGTCATCGGTGTAGCCGGACATGAAAAGGAGACGAGCATCGGGTCGAGCGCTCCGAAGCTGCGAGGCAAGGTCCGAGCCGCTCATCTCGGGCATCACCACGTCGGTCAAGACGAGATGGATCGGTCCCGAATGCTTCCGCGCGATCTCCAGGGCATGCGCCCCTCTGCCCGTCTCCAGAACGGTGTAGCCGAGACCCGTGAGGATCGTGCACGCGAGCTTCCGGAGTGAAGCATCGTCCTCGACGAGCAGGACTGTCTCCGTAGCGCGTGCGCGCGGAATTTCGAGAGCCGGGCCCTTGGAGGCCTCCACCGTCCCTTCGGCCCTCGGGAGATAGACCTTGAAGGTTGTCCCTCGGCCCGGCTCGCTGTAGACCCAAATGTGGCCGCCGCTCTGCTTCACGATGCCGTAGACGGTCGACAGACCGAGTCCCGTACCTTTCTCCTTCGCCTTCGTCGTGAAGAACGGCTCGAAGACGCGGGACTGCACCTCGGCATCCATGCCGACGCCCGTGTCGCTTACGGCGAGCATCACGTAGGAACCGGGCCGGACCGTCGCGTGCTGCCTTGCGTAAGCTTCGTCGAGTTCGACGTTCGCCGTCTCGATGGTGACCTTGCCGCCATCGGGCATCGCGTCTCTCGAATTGACGACCAGATTCAGGATCACCTGTTCGATTTGCCCTGAGTCGGCCAGGACAGGAGCGAGCGACTGGTCGAGCGTTGCCACGAGGTCGATGTCATCGCCGATCAGGCGACGGAGCATCTTCTCGATGTCGTGAACGATGGCATTCAGGCCGAGGACTTTCGGCTCGAGAACTTGTCTGCGGGAGAAGGCGAGGAGTTGTCGCGTCAGCGAGGCCGCCCGCTCTCCGGCCTTCCTGATCTCCTCCAGTTGCTCGAAACTGGCCGGGTCGCTTCCGAGCCGGGACGCGAGCAGTTCCGCGTAGCCGAGGATGGCCGTAAGCAGGTTGTTGAAGTCGTGGGCCACCCCTCCTGCAAGCTGTCCGACCGCCTCCATCTTTTGAGACTGACGCAACTGACTTTCGAGCCTTCGGCTTTCCGTGACATCCGTGGCGAGAACGAGCTGCGCGCTGCGGCTCTCGAAGTTCAGGGGATGGGATGTGATTTCCACTTCGATGATCTTGCCGTCCTTCTTGCGATGCCTCCAGACTCCAGACTGGTGGTATTGCGAGGATTCCGAGGCGATTTGACGGACAAGTGCGGGAACATCTTCCGGGGGCCGGATGTCCCGGATCGTCATGCCGAGGAACTCTTCTCGGCTGTAGCTGTAGTGGTGGCAGGCCGCGTCGTTCACGGCCAGAAATGCGAACGTCTCCTCGTCGAACACCCACATCGGCTGCGGGTTGCTCTCGAAGAGAAGCCGGTATCGCTCCTCGGAAGCCCGAAGGACCTGCTCGGCGTTTCTCTGCTGTGAGACGTCGATCATCGCACCGACCATCCGGACTGCTTTGCCGGTGCCGTCACGCATCACGGATCCACGGTCGAGCACGTCGGCATAGGAGCCGTCGGCTCTCCGGAAGCGGTACTCCTCCTGCCAGACCGAGTCGTCCCCGTCGACGACCCGCTGGATGCCCTCGACGACTCTCGAGCGATCCTCCGGGGCGATGCTGTAGGACCACCACGAAGTATCCGCGGCCGCCGCGACCGGGTCGCAACCGAAGAGCGTTTGGACACCTTCGCTCCACCAGACCATGTCGGTCAGCAGATCCCAGTCCCACACCACATCGTTGGTCGCACCAGCGACGAGTCGAAAGCGCTCCTCGCTCTTTTCCAGGTCGTCCTTTGCCCGCTTGCGCTCCGTAATGTCGGTGGCGACACCGAGGACCTGGTTTGCGACGCCGTCGCTGCCCACGATGGGCCTCTTCACCTTTTCGAGCCAGCGGACCCGCCCCCGCGGCTCGGTGAACTTCTCTTCCGGGATGACCTTCTCCCGGCAGGAGTCCATGACTTCGAGATCCGTGCGGCGGAAGGAAGCCGCATCCTCAGGATTGGGGCTGAAGTCGGCGTCTGTCTTTCCGAGAAGCTCTTCCACCGTGGTTCCATAAAGTCCGGCGACTGCCTGATTCGCGAGCGTGAACCTGCCTGCACGGTCTTTTGCGAAGATGAAATTCGGGTTGATGTCAATGACCTGACGAAGGAAGGTCACGTCGTTGGCGATGACGACTCGGGCGTCTCGCCCTTCGTATTCCATGGGATAGGAAGTGACCTCGACGAGGAATGTCGTCCCATCCTTCTTCCGATGTCCTCGAACACTTTGGTTCCGGCCCGGGTTTCGATCTCTGACCAAGTCCGCGAGCGGAAGGTCGGCATCGGCGTTGGGCCAAACGTCGCCTATGGCCATGGAGAGAAACTCATCCCGCGAGTAACCGTAGCGCTCGACGCAGGCTTTGTTGACTTCGAGGAACGCGAGAGTTCGCGCGTCGTGAACCCATATCGGGATCGGGATTGCGGCAAAAAGGCTCTTGTAGCGTGCCTCGACTGTACGGCGATCGCCTTTTGGCGAGATGGGAGAAGGCCCCTCCGATGCGGAGCCACTGACCGCGTGATGATCACGGCGGGTCCGGGACATTCAATTGCTTCCTCTTTCCATTTTCGCATGGGTAGAGAGCACGACCTGTACCAAACGATCCTGAGATTCTGGCGCGCGGGGCGCAGCGGGTGTGACGCCCGTCACCCGATTTCGGTCAGGGTCTCTGCTGCGATTGAGCTGTTATCAGAGAAACTTGACCAGCGCGGCGGTCGTCTCCTCGGGCTTTTCCTCGAGCACCCAATGTCCGGTGTCTTTCAGCACGACGACCGTCACGTCCGACGCGACCAATTTCATCTGCTGGGCCAGCGCTTCTCCCAGCGCCTTCTCTCCGCCGATCACGAGAACCGGCATCGTCAGCCTGGTCTGAGAGAGTTGGGCGAAGTCCTTCGCGGCTTGCGGGAACGACACGAAGTAGGCCCAACCCGCGCGCATGCGCCCGGGCCGGGCGTAGGCGGCGGCGTATGCTTTCCGATCCGCTTCGGGGATCGATCGCGTCTTGTCGGCGGCGAAGTCGTTCCAGAAGTGTTCGAAGTAGATGCGTTCGCGCCCTCGGACCAGAGCTTCCGGTGTCGGTCCGTTGAAGCGGAAATGCCAGAACCCCGGGTTGTTGTAGATGGCCTCCCATTCCCCGACACCGGGGAGGAAAGCATCCATCACGACCAACTTCTCCACGTCCGCCGGAAACTGCGCCGCGTAGGCGTATGCGACCATCAGGCCGATGTCGTGCCCGACGACCCTCGCTTTCTCGACGCCGAGCGATCGGGCAAGAGCGTGGACGCGGGTTGCAGCTGTCTTCATGTCCAGGCCGCCCGCCGGGATCGAGGAGTCCCCGATGCCGGGCAAGTCCGGGGCGATGACCCGGAAACGTTCGGCGAGCATCGGAATGATCGGTCTCCACATGCGCGAGGTCTCTGCGTAGCCATGGAGCAGGATCAGCGGGGTGCCGTGGCCGGCCGTCAGATAGTGGAAGGCGACGCCGCCGATCTCGGCCGTGCGAGAGGACACGACCTCGCGCGGCGGCTCGCCGGACGCCGTCGGCGGGAGCGCCACGGAGAGGAGAAGCAGACCGAACGCGAAGATGGCCGGCAGAAGTCCGCGTGCGCGGTTCACGGTCTTGGACATCTCAACCGTTAGCCTATCGTCTCTTTTCAGCGGACGCGATCCTTCGCGCCGGGAACACCGCTGACATGGGCGCAGTGCGCGCAGCAGTAGTAGTGGCCGTTCGACTCGATCCCGTGCCCGATGATCTTGCAATGGCAGTGCTCACACTTGGGCGCG
>JBASRI010000603.1:0-8609 GCA_049273755.1 Thermoanaerobaculia bacterium | reverse complement strand
GACCACGCCGATGGAGCCCATCCACCTCTTCGTTCCGACGTTTCGCGTCGAGGAAGTCCTCGCCGAAATCCGCCAGTGCCTCGAGAAAGGGTGGACCGGCCTCGGCTACAAGACCGTCGAGATCGAGAGCCGCTGGCGCGAGCACAGCGGTCTGCCGCACGCCCACTTTCTCAACTCAGCGAGCTCGGGCCTCCATCTCGCCGTGCGCCTGCTCAAGGAAAGCGAGGGCTGGCAGGATGGCGACGAAGTGATCACGACGCCGCTCACCTTCGTTTCGACCAACCACGCGATCCTCTACGAGCGGCTTCGCCCGGTCTTCGCCGACGTCGACGAGTTCCTCTGCCTCGACCCTTACTCGGTCGCGGAGCGGATCGGCCCTCGCACGCGGGCCGTGATGTTCGTCGGCCTCGGCGGAAATCCGGGCCGCTACGCCGAAGTGCGGGCGCTTTGCCGTGAACGCGGCTTGAAGCTCATCCTCGACGCCGCCCACATGGCCGGGACCTGGCTCGGCGGGAAGCACGCGGGCGCGGACGCCGACGTGGCGGTCTTTTCGTTCCAGGCGGTCAAGAACCTGCCCACGGCCGACTCCGGGATGATCTGCTTCGCAGACGCGCGTCTGGACGAAGAGGTCCGGAAGTGGTCGTGGATGGGGATCAACAAAGACACCTACATGCGGACGCTGTCGGGCGGCACCTACAAGTGGCGGTACGACGTCGAACGGGTCGGCTTCAAGTACCACGGCAACTCGATCATGGCCGCGATGGCGCTCGTGGGCCTGCGTTACCTCGAGGAGGACAACACGCGGCGCCGGCACCTGTGCGAGCGTTACGACACGCGGCTCGACGGGGCGCCCGGGGTCGAGCGGGTGCCCGTGGCCCAGGGCTGCACGTCCTCACGCCACCTCTACCAGGTGCTCGTCGAAGATCGCGACGACACGATGGTGCGCCTGAACGAGAACGACATCTACCCGGGCGTCCACTACTGGGACAACACGTCCTACCGGATGTACGCCGAGGGGTCGGGAACGTGTCCACGGGCCCGGCGGGCAAGCGAGCGCCTCATCTCCTTGCCGCTGCACCTGGGGCTCACCGAGGCGGGGGTCGATCGCGTCGCGGCGACGCTGCGGAAGGTCGTGTCCGCGGCCCGCTAGTACACCGTGTCCTCGAGCGACACACCGAAAATGCCGGAGTACATCTTCGGGAAGAAGTGTGTGGACTTCTGAGGCAGGCGGTCGCCGGCCCCCACGACGGCCTCGACGTCCGAGACGGTGGTCGCGCGCATCAGGACCGCCGCCTGCGCCTCGCCCTTCGCGGCTGCGGCGATCGCGGCGGAGGCGTCCGACGTGAACGAGACGCGCTCGCCCCTGGCGATGGTGTCGGTGCCGATCCCCAGGAGCTTCTCGAAGAAGGCGACCTCGAGGGCCGCCACGTCGAGGTTGCGCCAGGCCTCGGAGCGCCCTTCCGGCCAGGGCAGCGGCGCGGCGGGCGTCTCGAGCAGCGTCAGAAGCGTGGGCTTGATCTCCCGGGCGACGAGGACGAAGGCGGGAAACCGCCGGGCGTGGCTCTCGAGGGCGGCATAGGCCTCCGGCGCCGAAGCGAACTCCCGGAGCTCGAAAAAGTCACGTGCGGCGTGGAGCGTGCGCAGCGGCCGCCAGTCGGAAAGCCCCTTAAGAAGCCGGTGAATCGGGCGGACGAGCAAGCCCTCGGAAGCCATGTCCACGATGGCGCAAAGCTTGTACTTCGCGCCGGGGAGCTTCTCGGCGGCCGGGTCCTTGGAGAACGCGAGCGCCGTCTCGTACCGGTGGTGGCCGTCGGCGATGATGGCCTCGGCGTTCTTGACGAGACCCTGGAGCTCGACGTGCGCCGCGTAGTCGGAGATGCGGAACGCGTCGTGGCGCACCCCATCTGCGTCGGTCGCCGAGAGCTGCGGCGTGCGGCGCGTCGAGAGCGCGGAGGACAGGGGCGCCCGGGTCATCAGGAAGACGAGCTCGAGGTCCGCCCTGGTCGCGGCGAGCAGCGCCAGCCGGTCCTCCTTTGGCTTGGCGAGCGTGCGCTCGTGCGGCCGCACGATCTGCTTCTCGTATTCCGAGAGCCGCACGAGGCCCACGAGAGCGTCGCGCACGTAGGTCCGTCCGCCCTCCGTGAAGGTCTGGCGGTAACTCCAGAGGCCGGGCCGGCGTTCCTTCTCGAGGGTTCCGTCGGCGAGCCAGGCCGCCTGGGTCAACGCCGCTGCGGCGTAGGGGTCTTCGACATCTCTCTTCGGGTACGTGACGCGGACGATGTTCTCGGGAGCGCGGGCGTAGAGCTCCTCCTGGAGCCTTGGCGTGATCTGGTCGTAGGGCGGGGCGAAGACGGCTGAGAGCCCGCGCGCGGCGAGCACGCGAGGCGAGAATCGAATCGAGCGAAACGGCCGCAGCTCCATGGCCGGGCATTCTAAGACGGCCGCGACTTGTCATCCCGAGGAGCGCAGCGACGAGGGATCCCTTTCTGAGCCGCACGGTGACTTGAAAGGGGTCCCTCGCTGCGCTCGGGATGACAAGGGAAGGGCTTCTCGAAGGCAGGGTTGCTACACTGGAGGCGCGTGATCTCGCTCTCCCGCGCCATCGACGGCTTCGAGACGTACGTGGCCGACGAGCGGCGCTTCTCGCCACGCACCGTGCTCGCCTATCGCGCGGACCTCGACCGGTTCGCCGACTTCTGGGAGCAGGAGTTCGCCAACGAGAGCGCGGGCAAGACGCCTCTGTCCAAGGTGGACACGCTGGCCGTGCGCTCCTACCTCGCCCACCTTCACCGCGAGAAGCTGGCGAACCGCTCGCTCGCTCGCCACCTTTCGACGTTGCGCTCCTTCTTTCGCTGGGCCTGCCGCGAGGGACACATCGAAAAGAGCCCGGCCAGGGGCCTGCCGGCGCCCCGCGTGCCGAAGACTCTCCCGCGGGCCATGACGCTGCCGGACACCGAGCGCCTGCTCGCCGCCGGCGACGAGGACGGCCTGATTCCGGAGCGCGAGCGCGCCCTCTTCGAGCTGCTGTACGCCACGGGGTTGCGCGTTTCGGAGGCGGCGGGCCTGGATCTGGAGGACGTCGACTTTTCGGCCCGCCTCGTGCGCGTCACCGGCAAGGGAAGCCGCGAGCGCATCGTGCCGTTCGGCGATGCGGCGTCCGACGCGCTGCGCGCGTACCTGCCTTCGCGCGCGGCCCTCCGGCATCGGGCCCGCGGGGGGAACGCGGAGGAGGGCGACGCGCTCTTCGTCAACGCGCGGGGCGGACGGTTGACGCCCCGCTCGATGGCGCGCCTGTTGAAGCGGCGCCTGCGCGCGGCGGGGCTGCCCGAGGAGATTTCGCCGCACGCGCTGCGCCACACGTTCGCGACGCACCTGCTCCAGGCGGGCGCGGACCTGCGCGCCATCCAGGAGCTGCTTGGCCACGCCTCGCTCTCGACGACTCAGAAATATACGCACTTGGACGCCGCCCGGCTGCGCGAGGTGTACCGGAATGCCCATCCGAAGGCGTAGACCGGGTCTCAGGTCTCAGGTCTCAGGTCTCAGGATCTGGGCCGTTCTGTCGTTCAGCGCGATGTGCGTTGGGGCGCAGCCCCAGCTAAAGCCGGCGGCCAGGCCGCCCGTTCTGGCCGAGATCGACCGGCAGATCCGGGAGGGCTTCTACGATCCGAGGCTCAAGGGGGTCGACTGGAACGGCGCGGTCGCGAAGGCGGCGGCCGAGCTCTCGCGCTCGCCCGTCCCCTCCGCCGACGAGCAGAACGCGATCTACGATCGCCTGCTCGCGACTCTCCAGGACTCTCACACGTTTCGCGTTCCCCCGGGCCGTCTCCCGGAGCGCGAGTGGGGAACGACGGGGCTGCGCATCGGCAGAGACGGAGACGGCTACGCCGTCAAGGGGGTGATCCCCGGCAGCCCCGCCGACAAGGCCGGCCTTCGCATGGGCGATCGGATCCTCGCCGTGGACGGCCGACCGTACGGCAAGGAGCGCGTCAACTTCCGCGACCTCTTCTTCGTTCTCGAGGGCACGCCGAAGACGCCGGTCGCGGTGACCTGGCAACGGCCCGGCGAGCCCCCCAGGACCGAGAAGCTCGCGCGCGAGTACGAAGAGCCGGGCGACCGTCTGGTGTGGAACAGCGCGAAAGTGACCCGCCGCAACGGCAAGGCCTATGGCTACGCACGCCTCTGGGGCATGAGCGCAGAGACGGCGCTCGCCGTCCTCGGCATGCTTTTGGACCGCGAGGAGGTGGCCCGCGCGCGGCCCAACCTCGCGGGTTGGGGCGAGATAGAGGGGTTCCTGCTGGACGTGCGGGGCAACAGCGGCGGCTACGAGCCCGACATTCTGCCGACGTTCCTGCGCGGACAGTGGAACTCGGGGGACTACTACCTCGTCTCGCGCGACGGCAAGCGCCTCTCGCCTCCGGCGTACAAACCGCTGCCCGTGGCGCTGCTCGTCAACTCGGGCACCGCGTCGGCCGGAGAGTCGCTCGCCCTGAAGTTTCGCGCGCATCGGATAGGCCCGATCGTGGGCGAAGAGACCGCGGGCATGGCGAGCGGCGGCGCCGCGGCGCGTCCCCTGCCCGACGGCTCGATGCTCTGGTACACCGCCCGTGCCATCGAAGGCCTCGACGGCAGGAGCTACGAGGGTCGAGGTGTCCAGCCCGACGTGGCCGTCAAGGGCGACGAGGACGCGATTCTCGATCGGGCGATCCAGGCCCTGGAAAGCAAGGCGGCAGCAGGCAGGAAGCCGTAGGCAGGAGCCTGAGCCTGCCGCCTGCCGCCCGCGTCCTGTCTCCAGCTCCTGCGGTATTCTCGGCACCAAATGGAGAAGTGGCACTCGACGACGGTTCTGTGCGTGCGCCACGGCGGCAAAGTGGCGATGGCCTCCGATGGTCAGGTCACGCTGGGCACGACCGTCATGAAGCAGACGGCGGCGAAGATCCGCCGGCTGAAGGGCGGAGACGTGCTCGCCGGCTTCGCCGGCTCCTCGGCCGACGCCTTCGCGCTCTTCTCGCGCTTCGAAGGCAAGCTCGACGAGCACCGCGGGAACCTCGAGCGCTCGGCGATCGAGCTCGCGAAGGACTGGCGGACCGACAAGATGCTGCGTCAGCTCGAAGCGCTGCTGATCGTCGCCGACCGGCAGAGCTCGCTGCTGATTTCCGGGACGGGGGATCTGATCTCGCCTGAGGAGGGCGTTCTCGCCATCGGATCGGGCGGCGCGTACGCCCTCGCCTCCGCGCGCACGCTCTTGAAGCACCGCCCCGACCTGTCTGCGCGCGAGATCGCCAAGGAAGCGCTCCTCATTGCCTCGGAGATCGACATCTACACGAACGACCACGTCACGATCGAGGAGATCTAGGCCCCCGCGGGGCGTGTTGGGGCTCGAACCCGGTCACGCGGGCGCCGTTGGCGGTCTGGTATCCTGCCCGCCATGCGCGCGGGAGCGTGTCGGGAGCCGCAATGGTCTTCATGATGCCGGGCGAGACCGAGGCCCAGGCTCCGCCGACGACGGCCCGCACCCCGCGCGAGATCGTCGTCGAGCTCGACAAGTACGTCATCGGGCAGAAGCGCGCGAAGAAGGCGGTGGCGATCGCCCTGAGGAATCGTTGGCGCCGCCAGCGCCTCTCGCCCGAGATGTCCCGCGAGATCCTGCCGAAGAACATCCTCATGATCGGGCCCACGGGCGTCGGCAAGACCGAGATCGCCCGCCGGCTGGCGCGGCTGGCCGACGCGCCGTTTCTGAAGGTCGAGGCCTCCAAGTTCACCGAGGTCGGCTACGTGGGCCGGGACGTCGAGTCGATCGTGCGCGACCTGACCGAAGTTGCCGTCCAGATGGTGCGTGAGGAGAAGACCGCCGAGATCCGCGACCGCGCGCAGTCGCGCACCGAGCAGCGCCTACTCGATCTGCTCCTGCCGGCGCTTCCGGACACGGAGGCCGAGGAGACCCGCGGCAAGCTCCGGATGCTGCTGCGCGACGGAAAGCTCGAGGACCGTCTCGTCGAGGTCGAGGTCGCCGACAAGACGTTCCCGTCCTTCGAGATCGTCACGAACCAGGGCGTCGAGGAGATGGACATCAACGTCAAGGAGATGCTCCCCGGACTCTTCGGCGGAAAGAAAAAACGGCGCAAGACCACGGTCTCCGAGGCGCGCCAGATCCTCCAGGCCGAGGAGGAGGGGCGGCTGATCGACCCCGGCCAGGTGGCCCGCGAAGCGGTCGAGCGGGCGCAGTCCTCGGGCATCGTGTTTCTCGACGAGATCGACAAGGTCGCCGGAAGGGAATCCGGAGGCCGCGGCCCGGACGTCTCGCGCGAAGGCGTGCAGCGGGACCTGCTGCCGATCGTCGAGGGCACGTCCGTCAACACGAAGTACGGGTTCGTCAAGACCGACCACGTGCTCTTCATCGCCGCCGGCGCATTTCACGTCTCCAAGCCCGCCGACCTGATCCCGGAGCTGCAGGGCCGCTTTCCGATCCGCGTCGAGCTGGACTCTTTGACCGAGGCGGACTTCGTGCGCATCCTGACCGAGCCGGAGAACGCGCTCCTGAAGCAGTACCGGGCGCTCCTGGCCGCGGAAGGCGTGGATCTGTCCTTCTCGGACGAGTCGATCTCCGAGATCGCGCGCGACGCCGAGCGCGTCAACCGGGCGCTCGAGAACATCGGCGCACGGCGCCTCCACACGATCCTGGAGCGCCTTCTTGAGGACATCTCCTTCGAGGGCCCCGAGAACGCGGGCAAGGCGATCCGCATCGAGATTTCGGACGTGCAGAACGCGCTCGGCGATCTCGTGAAGGACGAGGACCTGTCGCGCTACGTCTTGTGAATCCGGAGGCGGACGGCAGGAGGCAGGCGGCAGGCCGCTTCCTCGCCATCCTCGGCGTCCTGGCCTCTCTGGTCGTTCTCGCCTGCGGCAAGAAGGGAGATCCCCAGCCGCCGCTGCCCCGCGGCCCGCGGTCCGTTTCGGACCTGGCCATCGAGCAGGAGGGTGACGACGCCGTCCTGACCTTCTCGTTCCCGGACCGTCTCCTGACGGGCGCGCCGCTGACGGACCTCGAGGCGATCGAGATCTACCGCGTGGTCAAGCCCCCGCCCGAGCTGACGGCTCCCCGGCCCGCCGGAGGATCGTCGGGTCCCACGTCGACCGGCGCCACGGGCGCCGTGCACCTGCCGGGAGCGGGGCAGCGCCGGGAGGCCACCAACGTCCGCCTGGCGGAGGAAGCGTTCTATCGACAGGCGCAGCGCGTGGCATCGCTGTCCCTGCCGGCGATCGCCGACGCGACGCGCGGGGCCTCGGTCGAGTACCGGGATTCGCTCCTTCCGCTTTTTTCCGCGGAGAGGAAAGCCGACCCGCTGGCCTACGCCGTCGTCTCCGTGCGCCGCGGAGGCGAGAGGAGCCCGCTCTCCAACATCGTGACGATCGCGCCCGACGTCGCTCCCGAGGCGCCGGTGCTCCTGCCGGCGATCCCGGAGGAGGGCCGCGTCTGCCTCGAGTGGCTCCCGCCGGAAAAGGACGTGCTCGGCCGTCCGGTCGAGCTCGCCGGCTACCGCGTATACCGGCGCCCGCTCTCGCAGGAAGAGTACGAGCAGCCTCTGAACACGAAACCCGTTCTAGGCACGAGCTACGTGGACACCGGCGCGCCCTACGGCGTGCCGCTGGCGTACACCGTGCGCGCCGTGCTCGCGAAGAACCCCAAGGTCGAGGGCCTGCCGGCGGAGGAGCTCCCGGTCCTCTACCGCGACGTCTTTCCGCCTCCGCCACCCGCGCGCGTGGACGCGCTGTCGGAGGGCAACCTGGTGCGCCTCCTGTGGGACCCGGTGGACGCGTCGGATCTGGCCGGCTACCTGGTCTTTCGCGCCGAGGGCGACGGGCCGCCCGAACGCCTGACGAAGGACCCGATCACGGACCCGTTCTTCAACGACGAGACGGCGCGCCCGGGAAAGAGGTACCGATACACCGTCAAGTCCGTCGATCGGGCCGGCAACGAGAGCGCGCCGTCGAAGGAGGCGTCCGCGGAGCTGCTGTGACGCTCCCTGTCATCTCGAGCCCCTCGCTCTTGCTTGTCATCCCGAGCGCAGCGAGGGATCCCTTTCGAGTCACGGTGCGGCTCCTAAAGGGATGAACGCCGCGCTACGCGCGACGTTGCCTACTGCTGAGGGCTTGCCTTAGCGCCGCGCTCGCGCGGCGTTCCCTACTGCTGAGGGTCTGCCGTTGGTGGCCGGGTCGGTGGTCGGCTGTCTCGTCGCTACGCTCCTCGGGATGACAGGCAGGTTACACTCCCGCTCCCATGTCCCTCCCGAATCGCTTCGTCAAGACGGCCGGCGGCGGCAACGACTTCCTCGTGTTCGAGGCGGACGGCCGCGATTTGACGGAACAGGACCGCCGGCGTCTGGCGCTCGTCTGCCGGCGCGGGCTTTCCGTCGGTGCCGACGGCGCGCTGTTCCTCGTCCCGGGCGAGAACGGCGGCATCCGCGTGGATTACTACAACGCCGACGGCGGGCTCGCCACGTTCTGCGCCAACGGCACCCGCTGCGCCGCCCGCTATGCGGTCCGGCGCGGC
Source organism: Thermoanaerobaculia bacterium (assembly GCA_049273755.1). Classification (GTDB taxonomy): domain Bacteria; phylum Acidobacteriota; class Thermoanaerobaculia; order UBA5066; family Gp7-AA6; genus DAHUXD01. Next base: position 61 of record JBASRI010000603.1, on the reverse strand, counting down.
ATGACCCGGGGCTCCGACCCGTTTCTGGAGACCGGCTGGGGTCCGATCGAGGCGCACGTCA
>JBASRI010000471.1:0-3240 GCA_049273755.1 Thermoanaerobaculia bacterium | reverse complement strand
TCACCGAGCCGGTGACGCTGGCGCCGGGAGGCCGCGCGCTCGTGCCGACGGGGATCGCGGTGGCGATTCCGGAGGGCTTCGAGGGGCAGGTTCGGATGCGGAGCGGTCTGGCGATCCGGCACGGCCTCACGCTCCTGAACGCTCCGGGGACGATCGACAGCGACTATCGCGGCGAGGTGCGAATCATCCTCGCCAACCTCGGGTCCGAACCGGTCACGCTCGAGCGCGGCGAGCGCATCGCGCAGCTCGTGCTCGCGCCGGTCGTGCGCGGCAAACTCGCGCGCGCCGAAGCGCTTGCGCCGACGGAGCGCGAGGGCGACGGCTTCGGCTCCACGGGTCGGACATAGATTGTCCAGCGTTTCTGATACATTTCTTCTCGTGCGGGTCTTCGTCCTCGCGTCCGGGTCCGGCGGCAATGCGTGCGTCGTCGAGTCCGGCCGGACGCGGGTGCTCGTGGATGCGGGGCTCTCCGCGCGCGAGATCGAGCGGCGCATGGAAAGGCGCGGGATCGCACCCGAATCGATCGCCGCCGTGTTCCTGACCCATGAGCACAACGACCACTCGAGCGGCGCCCCGGTGTTCACGGCGCGCTGGGACTGTCCGCTCTACGCCACGGCGGGGACGGCGGAGTCGATCGGTCTGGCGGGGGACCTCTTCACGCCCTTCGTCCGGGTCGTTCCGGGGCGCGACCTGAGCATCGGGGACCTCGGATTTCGCGCGTTGGCCACGCCGCACGACGCGGCGGAGTCGGTGGCGTACGGGTTCGAGTCCGACAGCGCGCGCCTCGTGATCGCGTCGGACCTGGGCCGCGCGGAGGATGCGTTCGTGAATTTCCTGAGAGAGGCCACGACGCTGATGCTGGAAATGAACCACGACGAGGACATGCTGCGAGACGGCCCCTACACCTGGCCGCTCAAGCGCCGAATCTCGGGAGGCCTGGGCCATCTCTCCAACGCCCAGTCGGCGGAGGCCATCCGGCGCTCCTCCGGGCCGAACCGGCGCCGCGTCGTCGCCACGCATCTGTCCCGCACCAACAACACGCCGGAGCTCGTCCGCGCCGTCCTCGCTCGGGCCATCGAGCGCTCCGGGTGGCCGGTGCCGTTCGAGATCGCGGACCAGATCCAGGGGCTGGAGGCATTCGACGCATGAAGGTGGAAGTACGGGTTTATCCGCGCGAGGGCGTTCTCGACCCGCAGGGCAAGGCGATTGCTGCGGCTCTCGGGCGGCTCGGACACGCCTCGGTCAAGGACGTGCGCGCGGGCAAGGTCTTCTTCATCGAGATCGCCGGCGGCGACGCCAGCACGGCGGAGGCCGACGCCCGCAAGATGGCCGAGGAGCTTCTGGCCAACACCGTGATCGAAGGCTACGACGTCAAGGTGGTGGGGCCATGAAGTTCGGCATCGTCGTTTTTCCGGGCTCCAACTGCGATCAGGACTGCTATCACGTCGCCAAAGACCTCCTGGGCTGCGAGGCGGAGTACATCTGGCACCATGACCGGAACCTGAAGGGCGCCGATGTCGTGATCTTGCCGGGGGGCTTCGCATACGGCGACTATCTGCGCGCGGGGGCGCTCGCTCGTTTCTCGCCCGTGATGGAGAGCGTGGCCGAGTTCGCGAAGAAGGGTGGCCCGGTCCTCGGGATCTGCAACGGTTTCCAGGTCCTCCTCGAGGCCGGCATGCTGCCGGGCGCGATGCGGATCAATCGGGGCCTGCGCTACGTTTGCCGTGACGTCCACATGCGGGTCGAGAACGACGCCACCGCGTTCACCTCGCTCTACCCGAAGGGGAGCATCGTGACGATGCCGGTCGGGCACATGGAGGGCAACTACACGGCGCCTCCCGAGATCCTCGAGGCGCTCGAGCGGGAGGGGAGGGTCGTGTTCCGGTACTGCGATCTCGAGGGGCGGGTCACCGACGCTGCGAACCCCAACGGCGCCGCCCGCAACATCGCCGGCATCGCGAACCGCGGCGGCAACGTCGTGGGCCTGATGCCCCACCCGGACCGCTGCGCCGAGCCGCTGGTCGGCAACGACGCGGGAATCAAGATGTTCCAGTCTGCGGTAGAGGCGTTGGCCTCTAAGTGACCTGAGACCCGCGAACGAATGATCACCGAAGACCTCATCAAGGACCACAACCTCTCGGACGCCGAGTACCAGAAAATCCTCGAGATTCTGGGCCGCGAGCCCAATCTCGTCGAGCTCGGCGTCTTCTCGGCGATGTGGAGCGAGCACTGCTCGTACAAGTCTTCGCGCGTCCACTTGAGGAAGTTCCCGACGACCGGGCCCCGGGTCATCCAGGGCCCCGGCGAGAACGCCGGGATCGTGGACATCGGCCACGGCCTCGCCGTCGCGTTCAAGATGGAGTCGCACAACCATCCCTCCTTCATCGAGCCGTACCAGGGCGCGGCCACCGGGGTGGGCGGCATCCTGCGCGACATCTTCACGATGGGCGCGCGGCCGATGGCGTCGCTGAACTCGCTGCGCTTCGGGCGGCTCGACGCGCCGCGAATGAAGCACTTGGTCGACGGCGTCGTCCGAGGCATCGCCGGCTACGGAAACTGCATCGGCATCCCGACGCTCGGCGGCGAGACGACGTTCCACCGGGGCTACGACGGCAACATTCTCGTCAACGTCATGAACCTCGGCATCGTCCCGTCCGACCGCATCTTCCGCGGGCGCGCCGAGGGCGTGGGCAATCCGGTCGTCTACGTGGGATCCAAGACCGGCCGCGACGGCATTCACGGGGCGACCATGGCCTCCGAGGAGTTCGCGGCCGACGAAGCCAACCAGAAGCGGCCGACCGTCCAGGTCGGGGATCCCTTCACCGAGAAGCTCCTGATGGAGGCGTGCCTCGAGCTCTTCCAGACCGATGCCGTCGTCGGCATTCAGGACATGGGCGCCGCCGGCTTGACGTCGTCTTCGTTCGAGATGGCGGGGCGGGCCGGCAGCGGTGTGGAGATCGACCTCTCGAAGGTCCCGGTGCGCGAGACCGGCATGACGCCCTACGAAATCATGCTTTCGGAGTCGCAGGAGCGCATGCTCCTCGTCGCGAAACGCGAACGCCTGGACGAGGTCCTCGCGATCTTTCACAAGTGGGAGCTCGACGCCGTCGAGATCGGGCGCGTGACCGACTCGGGCCGCGTGGTTCTTTTCTTCGACGGCCGGATCGTGGCGGATCTTCCGGCGGCGCCGCTGTCGGACCGGGCACCGGTCTACGACCGCCCGCGCGCGCAGCCCGCGCC
>JBASRI010000598.1:0-3720 GCA_049273755.1 Thermoanaerobaculia bacterium | reverse complement strand
GACCACGGCGGCGGTCACATCGCCCTTGGTGGCGGCACGGTGGGCGCGGGCCGCGCGGATGAAGTCCTTGAAGAGCGGGTGGCAGGCGAAGGGCTTGGACTTGAGCTCGGGGTGGAACTGGCAGCCGAGGAACCAGGGGTGCTCCTCGTGGAGCTCGATGATCTCGACGAACTTCTTGTCGGGCGACATGCCGGTGAAGGACATGCCGGCCTCCTTCAGGCGCGGCAGGAACTCCTGGTTGACCTCGTAACGGTGGCGGTGGCGCTCCCAGATCAGCGGCTCGCCGTACGCCCGCGCGGCGAAGGAGCCCTGCGAGAGCTCGCAGGGATACTTGCCCAGGCGCATGGTGCCCCCCAGCGCCTCGACGCCGATCAGGTCCCGCAGCTTGAAGATGACCTTGTGCTTGGGGTCATCCTCGAACTCCGTCGAGTTGGCGCCCTCGAGCCCGGCCACGTTGCGCGCGTACTCGATGACCGCCGTCTGGAGGCCCAGGCAGATTCCGAAGAACGGGACCTTCCGTTCGCGGGCATATCGGATCGCCCGCATCATCCCCTCGACCCCCCGCCGCCCGAAGCCGCCGGGCACCAGGATCGCGTCGGCGCGGAAGAGGACGTCGGGGTAGGAATCGCCCTCGAGCGTCTCCGCGTCCACGTAGTGAAGCTTGACGCGCACGTTGTTGGCGATGCCGCCGTGCGCGAGCGCCTCGTTCAAGGACTTGTAGGAATCGCCGTAGTCCACGTACTTGCCGACGACGGCGATGTCGACTTCGCCGGCGGGGTTCTTGATCCGGTTCACGAGGCTCTCCCACTTGGAGAGGTCGCGGTCGTAATGCGGCAACGAAAGCAGGTCGAGGAGGATCTCGTCGAGGCCCTCCGCCGCGAACCGCAGCGGCACTTCGTAGATCGAGGGCACGTCCTTGGCGTTGATCACGGCTTCGACCGGGACGTTGCAGAAAAGGGAGATCTTGCGCTTGACCTCGGTCGGCAGGGCCCGCTCCGTGCGGCAGAGAAGGACGTCCGGCTGGATCCCGATCGAGAGCAGTTCCTTGACGGAATGCTGCGTGGGCTTGGTCTTGAGCTCGTCGGACGCCTTGATGTACGGCACTAGGGTCAGGTGCACGTTGACCGCGTTGCCGCGCCCCGCCTCCTGGCGGAACTGCCGGATGGCCTCGAGAAACGGAAGCGACTCGATGTCGCCGACCGTGCCGCCGATCTCGACGAGCACCACGTCGGCGTCGGTGCCCACCCGCCGGATCGCTTCTTTGATTTCGTCCGTGATATGCGGGATGACCTGGACTGTCTTGCCGAGGTAGTCTCCCCGGCGCTCCCGCTCGATCACCGCCGCGTAGATCCGGCCGGCCGTCGTGTTGTTGATCCTCGAGCCGGTCATCGAGGTGAAGCGCTCGTAGTGTCCCAGGTCGAGGTCCGTCTCGGCCCCGTCGTCGGTGACGTAGACCTCTCCGTGCTGGAAGGGGGACATCGTTCCGGGGTCGACGTTGATGTAGGGGTCGAACTTGGCCATGGCGACGGAGAAGCCTCGTGCCTCGAGGAGCGCGCCGATCGAGGAGGCCGCGATGCCCTTGCCGAGCGACGACACCACCCCTCCCGTAATGAAGACGTACTTCGTGCTCATGTGACGGCCTCCTGTTTGCCCAGACGCATTTCCGCCTCGGCGAGGTCCTCCGGCGTGTCCACGCCGATCGAGTCGCCCGCCGCCTCTCCCACTTGGATCGTATACCCCGCCTCGAGCCACCGCAGCTGCTCCAGGGATTCCGCGCGTTCGAGCGGAGACGGCGGCAGCGCGGCGATCTCCGCCAGGGTCTGCGCGCCGTACGCGTAGATGCCCAGATGCTTGCGATAGGCGGGTCTGCCCTGCCGGAAGTACGGAATCGGCGAGCGCGAGAAGTAGAGCGCGCGGCCGTCGGAGGCCACGGCGACTTTCACGGTGTTCGGATCGGCAGCGGCCGAGGCCGGGATCGGGTAGGCGAGCGTCGCGATCGAGCGTCCCTCCGCCTCGAGGAGGGCTTCGACCGCGCGGTCCACGTTCTGGGCCGGCATCAACGGTTCGTCTCCCTGCACGTTCACGTAGGCGTCCGCCGGGAGGCGGCGCGCCACCTCGGCGACCCGGTCCGTGCCGCTCGCCGCGCTCTCCGACGTCATCATGGCCTCCCCACCGGCGCTCGCGACCGCCGCCGCGATGCGCGGGTCGTCGGTCGCCACCACGACCCGGGAAAGCCGCTTCGCCGCCTGGGCAGCCCGCAACACGTGCACCACCATCGGGCGGCCGGCCAGGGGAGCGAGGGGTTTTCCTGGGAAGCGGACGGAGGCGAAGCGCGCGGGGATCACTCCGATGATCAGCATGCAATCATCGGGCCTCAATAGTATCCTCGCCCCGCCCTTGCGTCAAGAAACGCTCCGGAATCCCTTGCTGTCGCGGCCCGCATGGGCGTGGCTGTACGCGATCGTCCTGACCGTCCTCGCGGCGGCCGCGGTGCGCGCGCTAATCCGCGCGCACGAAGATCGGATGCGCCTCTCCACGGGGCGGGCCGAGTGGATCTGGTACACGAAGCACGTTCCGGAGCCGCGGCCGCTCGCGTTCGTCGCGACGCGGGACTTCGAGCTCGTCAAAGCGCCTGAGCGGGCCCTGGCGAAGCTGTTCGTGGACCGGGACCACGTCCTCTACGTCAACGGATCCCGCGCGGGATCGGGTTCGCAGCGTCCGGGCGATTCGCTCGCGCTCTACGAGGTCGCGCCGCTGCTGAAGCCCGGGATCAACCGCGTCGCGATCGCGGCGGCGAGCCCGACCGGGATCGGCGGGATTCTCTTCTCGCTCGACGTGTTCGGGATGGGACGCAACGCGGTCGTGTCCGACGACCGCTGGCGCGTGGACCTGACCCCGGAGGCCGTGGCCTCCGGCGCGCGCTATCGGCCGGCCGTGTGGGGGAGACCGCCCCAGTACCCCTGGCGGTATCCGAGGATGCCGGAGCCGCGGGAATTGGAGAATTTCAAGTCTCAGTTCTCAAATAAGAACTTCCCTTGAGACCTGAGACCTGAGACCTGAGACCTGAGACGGGGAATCTAGGCTTTCTGCACCAACTCGTCTAACGCTTCTCTCGCAGCGGCGCAGTGGGCATTGCCGCCGTCGTAGCCTGCGAGGGCGATGACCTTCTTGTAGGCCGCCACGGCCGCCTCCAGGTTGTGCAGCCCGCGGTCCTGGATGCGGGCCGCGAGCAGGCGGGCGGGGAGATGCCGGGGCGCGACTTCGAACGCTTTCGCGCAGAAGACCATCGCCACGTCGTAGCGCTCCTCGCTGGCCGCGAGGCAGGCTCGGCGGTAGTAGAGGTCGGCCTCTCCATTCGGATCTGACTGTCCTGGAAGGAGTTGTGAGAGGTTCCGGAGCGTCGAAGCCAGTGCCGTCCAGCTGCCGTTGGATGCCATCTGAGGAGAGTGTACGCCTTGAGCAATAAATCGCAATAAAAATTTAGAAGGAAGGTGTCGAAATCCTTTTTTTGTACGGCTCGAAAGGCACGAAGAGCTCGCCTAATGAAATACTGAAAAAATGCTATTTAGACTAATTAATTAAGGGGACCTAGCGGATCCGGTCGATGACCGACTCGGTTGCGAGCAGCAAGCCTTCCTTGGCCTCGGAGTCGGAGAAGGCGCCGAGCGAGACCCGCGCGGCTCCCGCGTAGTCGCGCGCGAGGGCGCGCGTCTCGGGGAT
>JBASRI010000596.1:0-2387 GCA_049273755.1 Thermoanaerobaculia bacterium | reverse complement strand
CGGCGACCCCGTGCACGTCGCGCTGGGCGTGGCGAGCCGCCCCTACGCCCTCGCCGCCGCGGACTTCGACGGCGACGGGAAGAAAGACGTTGCCGTCGCGAGCGCCGGCAGCAACGACGTGACCGTGCTCCGCAACGATGGCAGGGGCGGGCTGCGCGAGGCGGGGCGGTTCGCGTCGGGCCCGCATCCGGTCGAGGTCCTCGCTGCCGATCTTGACGGGGACGGCGCGATCGACCTGGCGATTCCCAACCACGAGACGAGCTACGTCACGCTGCTCCGTGGCGATGGGAAGGGAAGCTTCCGCGCCTTCCCGCACTCGCCCCTGACCGTCCATTCGAAGCCGCATCTCCACACGCTCGACGCCTGCGACGCGGATGGCGACGGCTGGCTGGACCTCATCGTCGACGACTGGGGAGAGAACCGCCTCACACTCGTCCGCGCCGACGGGAAGGGAGGCTTCCGGGGCCCGGGCACGCCGATCGACGTGGGACGCAAGCCGTATCGCAATCTGGTCGCTAAGGATCTCGACGGCGACGGCCGGTGCGACCTCGTCACGCCGAGCTACGACGCCGGCGTCGTGACGATCCTCATCGGGGACGGTCGCGGCGGTTTCCGGGCCGGACCGCCGATCCCGGCCGGCCCGGCGCCCTTTACGGTGGCGATCGCCGACGTCAACCGCGACGGCAAACTCGATCTGGTCCTCGAGAATTACTCGGGCCAGATCACCGACCCGAGCGACGACGCGCTGACGTTCCTGCTCGGCGACGGCAAGGGCGGCTTCCGGCTGGGACCCCGGATCCCCACGGGGCGCGGCCCGTTCGACGTCGCCGCCGGAGACATCGACGGCGACGGCTACGCCGACGCGGTGACCGCCAACTACGGAAGCGCGGACTTGACCGTCTCCTTCGGCGGCCCCGACGGCCTCTCGCCCGCGCGCACGGTGAGCGTTCCCGTCGGCAGCAAGCCCGAGCGCGTGCTGCTGACGGACTTGAACGGCGACGGAAAGGCCGACGCCGTGGCCATCTCGACCGAGGGCCACGACGTGACCGTTCTCCTGGCGAGATGATGCCCGCGCTCATTCCACCGACCTACGACGACGCGGTCCTGGTCCTGCGGCTCTACGAGCTGCGGCGCGAGGAGAAGCTTCGGGCCGCGCGCGAGTGGTTTCGGACGGCCTTCTTCCCTCGGTCCTACGACGACGTGCGCACGGTGACCAGCACGAACGGCCCCGAGAACACCCACTTCCGAATGGTCACCGGCTACTGGGACATGGCCTGCTCGATCGTGGCCCACGGCGTCCTCCACCCCGACCTCTTCTTCGAGTCGGGCGGCGAGGCGATCTTCGTTTGGGCAAAGCTGTCCCCGTTCATCGCCGATCTGCGGCGCGATCAGCAGAACCCCCGCGTCCTCGCCAACGTCGAGAAGGCAATCGCGATGTCGCCCGGGGCGGCCGAGCGCGTGGCCGTGATCCGGGGCCGGCTGGAGGCGATGCGGGAGCGCTACAGAAAGTAGCGGCTCAACCGGCCGCGTCCGCCGCGTCTTCGAGGATCGTCCCGATCCGGTCGATCCAATCCCGGTGTTCGGGCTTCATCAGCACCGAGCGCAGGCAGGTCACGCGCTCGGCGTCGAGGCCGAAGAAAGCGCCGGGAAGCTCAGCCAGCGCGAGGTGGAGATCACGACGGGCCGCCTCGTCGAAGATGCGCCGGGCGCGCGCGGAGGACTCGGCCGTGCTCTGTCCGCGGGCGGCCCAGACCACGATGTCGAGCTCGGGCTCGTGTCCCGGAATCCAGCGGGCGCGGTTCGAGAGCCGGGCGTGCAATGCCAGAGCGGCCTCGCGCGAGGCCTCGAGGCAGCGCGCGAACTCGCCGCCCGGCTCGAGCGGCAGCAGTCGTTGGGTGGCCCAGAGGGCGACGGCGGCGGCGCCCGGACGCGAGCACTCGAGGCTGATCTCGCCCAGGTGGAGCTCTTCCGAGCTGAAGTACGTGTAGGGCGAGTCGTGTTTGTAGAACCGGCCGACCTCCGGGTCCCGAAACAGGACACACCCGCATCCGTAGGGCTGGAGCCCGTGCTTGTGCGGATCGATGACGATCGAATCGGCCTCGCCGATCCGGTCGAACGCGTCGCGCGCAAAGGGCGCGAGGTTGGCGGCCAGCGTGTAGTAGCCGCCGTACGCGGCGTCCACGTGCACGCGGGCGCCCCGCCGGCGCGCGAGCGAGAGGATCTCCGGCAGCGGATCGACCGAGCCGGTCGCCGTGGTGCCCAGCGTGGCCACGACGGTTCCAACTCCGCCGCGCGAGAGCCGGGCCGAAAGGGAGTCGAGGTCCATGCGGCCCCGCCGGTCGCACGCGACGGCCTCGAAGGGCATCCCCAGGACGGCGCTGATGCGC
>JBASRI010000567.1:0-2211 GCA_049273755.1 Thermoanaerobaculia bacterium | reverse complement strand
GGTGTGCTCGGATTCGCCCTCGCGCTCTCGACCGCGGTGGGCGTCTGCTTCGGCCTGGCGCCGGCGCTGGCGGCCTCGAGGGTGCGCCTCTCGGCCGCGATGCAGTCCGGAGGCCGAGGGGCGGCGGGAGATCGCGAGGCGCGGCGGCTGCGCGAAGGCCTGGTGATCGCGGAGATCACGCTGGCGGCCGTGCTTCTCTTCGGCGCGGGCCTCTTGGCGCGCAGCTTCTGGCGCCTGACCCACGTCGACTCGGGCCTCGTGCCCGACTCCGTGCTGTCGCTCTCGATCACGATTCCGGCGAAGTACCTGGATGACGACGGCGACCGCATGGCCGCATACCGCTCCGCCGTTCTCGACGCCGTAAGAGCCCTTCCGGGCGTGACCGCAGCGGGCGCGAGCAAGACGCTGCCGCTCGAGGGCGGAGGGGAGGCGTACGGCTTCACCGTCGAGGGGCGAGGGCGCGCGGGCAAAGTCGACGCCGAGGCCGGATCGCTCATCATCTCGACCGGATACTTCGGCGCTCTCGGGATCCCGATCCTTCGCGGCCGGGACCTGACCGAGGCGGACCTCTCCTCCAGCGCTCCCGTTCTCCTCATCAATCAGGCTCTCGCGCGGCGGATTTTTCACGATCAGGACCCGGTGGGCCGTGGCCTGATCCTGGCCGACCGCTGGCGGTTCGAGATCATCGGCGTCGTCGGCAACGTCCGCCACGGCGGCCTCGCCCAGGCTCCCACCGGAGCCATCTACGTCCCGATGTCGCGGTTCCCGCGGTCGTCGCTCAAGATCTTCGTCCGATCCTCGGGGGACCCCACCGCGTTGGCCTCCGGGATCCGGAGCGCGATCCGGCGGCTGGAGCCCGAGCAGCCCATCTCACGGATCGCGCCGCTCCGAGATCTCGTGTCGTCCAACGCCGCTCGGCCGCGCCTGCTCGCGCTTCTCGTCGGCGCGTTCTCGGCCGCGGCGCTGCTGCTGGCGGCGCTCGGCATCTACGGCGTCATCTCTTATGGCGTCGCCCTGCGCACCCGAGAGATCGGCGTGCGCATGGCGCTGGGCGCCGACCGCGCCGCTGTACAGAAGCTCATCGTGCGCGAAGGGATGCGCCTGGCGGCCTCGGGCCTCCTGGCCGGAGCCGCGGCGGCCTGGGCTCTGTCGCGAGGACTCCGCGGACTCCTTTTCGAAGTCCGTCCGGCCGATCCGGTGACCATCGGCGGCGTGGCGCTCTTCCTGACCCTGGCCGCCCTGCTCGCCTGCCTCGTGCCCGCGCGGCGCGCCGCGCGGCTGGATCCGCAGACGGCCTTGCGGGCGGAAGGATGACGGTCTTCCAGGACCTGCGCTACGCGCTTCGGACGCTCCGGCGCAGCCCTGGCTTCTCCGCCGCCGCAATCCTGATCCTCGCTCTGGGCATCGGCGCGAACACGGCGATCTTCTCGGTCGTGCGTGCGGTCCTCCTGCGGCCTCTTCCCTTCCACGAGCCCGCGCGGCTCGCATGGGTGTGGGCCACGCGCGCGGATCGGGACAAGGCTTTCTACTCCATCCCGAACTTTCGCGACACGCGCGCGGCCGCGCGCGGGTTCGAGGAGCTGGCGGCGTTTTCGCTCTGGGGCCCGACGCTCTCGGGCGGCGGCGAGCCCGAGCGTTTGTCCGCGGTGCGCGTCACGGGCAACACCTTCGTCGCGCTCGGCACCGGCACGGCCCTCGGACGCGGCCTCGACGGCAACGATGCGGAGCCCGAAGCCTCCCGGGTCGCGGTGATCTCGCACGGACTCTGGACGCGCCGGTTCGGAGCCGATCCGGCCATCCTCGGGCGCCCTCTGCTCTTGAACGGCGAGACGTTCACGGTCGTCGGCGTACTGCCGCGCGAGTTTCTCTTCCCCGGCGCCGACGACGCGGAGCTCGCGGTCCCGCTTTCGCTCGCAGCCGACCCGCGGCGCGAGGAGCGAGGCTCCAACTTCTTGCGCGTGTTCGGAAAGCTCCCCCTCGGCGTGGCACCCTCGCGAGCCCAGTCGGAGCTGGCGTCGATTACGGACGACCTGCGGCGGCGCTATCCCGAGGAGAACGGCAAGCTCACGGCGCCGCGCGTGCTGCCGCTGACCGACGAGATCGTCGGCGGCTCGCGACGGACTCTCCTCATCCTGGCCGGAGCGGTGGCATTGCTGCTGCTCGTGGCCTGCGCCAACCTGGCGGCCCTCACTCTGGTTCGCGGCTACGGAC
>JBASRI010000561.1:0-7987 GCA_049273755.1 Thermoanaerobaculia bacterium | reverse complement strand
AAGCAGCGCCGCAGCCCGGCGCGAGCTCGTCACGCTCTCCACCGGCCGCACCGGCTCGGCCAAATCCTGGGCGGCCACTGACAACAAGTCTTGTCCAGACAAATAAACCTGTCAATGAGATTCCCGAGCCGCGCCCGATGGGACCCGCGTAATTCAAAGGTAGTGGCCAGGCTCGAAAGCACGGCGGCAGCCCGCCGATACAATCCGGACGTGCCTTCCTTGGTTCCCCCAGCCCTCGGAGCAATCTGATCCATGGCCAAGATCGGCCTGCTGGGCGGGGGCATGTCCTCCCGCGCCGCCCGCGCCGAACGCCCGCGCGGCGGACGGACGCGGCCCGAGGAGGATTCGAAAAAGAAGAAGAGCCTGCCCTTCAAGGTCATCGCCCGGGACGCGTTGGAGCTGGTTTCCGCGCGCCGGGGCCGGCTGGCCCTGGGGCTGGGCTTGCTGCTGGTGAGCCGCCTGGCCGGCATGGTGCTGCCCGGCACCACCAAAATCCTCCTCGACGACGTCATCGGGAAAGGCCGCCGGGAGCTGCTCTTGCCGATCGTGGCCGCCGCCGGCGCCGCCACGCTCATCCAGGCGATCACCGGGTTCGCCCTGTCGCAGGTGCTCGGCAAGGCGGCGCAGCGCTCGATCACCGACATGCGGCGCGCCGTCCAGGCGCACGTGGGCCGCCTGCAGGTCGCTTTCTTCGACCAGACCAAGACCGGCGTGCTCCTCTCCCGGGTGATGACCGACGCCGAAGGCGTCCGCAACCTGGTCGGGACGGGGTTGGTGGAGCTCGCCGGCGGGCTGTTGACGGCCTTCTTCGCCCTCGCGATCCTCTTCTACTTCAGCGTGAAGCTGACCCTGATTGCCCTTGGAGTGCTGTCCCTCTTCGGGCTCGTCCTGCTCTACGCCTTCAAGACGCTCCGGCCGCTGTTCCGGGAGCGTTCCAAGATCAACGCGGAAGTCTCGGGCCGCCTGACCGAGTCCTTCTCGGGCATCCGCGTCGTCAAGGCCTATCGCGCCGAGCGCCGCGAGGCCTTGACGTTCACGCGGGGCGTGCACCGCCTCTTCCGCAACGTGGCCAGGACGATGACCGGCTTCTCCGCGGTCTCGGCGTTCTCGACGCTGCTTCTGGGCGTCGTCGGGGTCTCGATCCTGTGGGTCGGCGCCCACGAGATCGAGGCCGGGCGAATGACGGTAGGCTCCTTCGTGTCGTTCTCGCTCTACCTGGGGCTGCTGGTGGGTCCCGTGATCCAGATCGTCTCGATCGGAAGCCAGGTGACCGAGGCCTTCGCGGGCCTCGAGCGCATCCGGGAATTGCGCGAGGAGCTGGCCGAGGACGCAGGCGACGCGGCGCGCGAGCCGCTGCCCCCGCTCGAGGGGGCGATCGAGTTTCGCGACGTCTCGTTTTCCTACGAGAAGGACGTGCCCGTCCTCCACGAGGTTTCGTTTGCCTCCCGGCCGGGCACCGTCACCGCTCTGGTCGGGCCATCGGGAGCCGGCAAGAGCACGATCATCGGCCTGGTCGCGGCGTTCTATCGGCCGACCGCGGGCTTGGTTCTGGCGGACGGCAAGGACCTGGCGAAGGTCCGGCTGTCGGACTATCGCGCGCAGATCGGCGTCGTTTTCCAGGACAACTTCCTCTTCGACGGCTCGGTCTTCGAGAACATCGCGTACTCGCGCCCCGAGGCCCCGCGCGAAGCGGTCCTGAGGGCCGCGGCGATCGCCCGCTGCGACGAGTTCGTCGAGAAGATGCCCGACGGCTACGACACCATCGTCGGCGAACGCGGCGTCAAGCTCTCCGGGGGCCAGCGTCAGCGCGTCGCGATCGCGCGGGCCATCCTGGCCGATCCGCGCATCCTGATCCTCGACGAGGCGACCTCCTCGCTCGACTCCGAGAGCGAAGCCCTGATTCAGGAGGGCCTGGCGGAGCTGATGAAGGGGCGCACGACCTTTGTCATCGCCCACCGCCTGTCGACCATCCGGCGCGCCGACACGATCCTCGTCGTCGAGGGTGGCCGCATCGTCGAGCGGGGACGCCACGAGGAGCTGCTCGCCCGCGGCGGCCGCTATTTCGATCTCTACACCCGTCAGTACGGGCTGGAGACCAACCTCTTCCTGAACCCCGGCGAAGCCGTCCGTGTCGAGGAGGAGCAGAAGGTCGAGCTCTCCTCGGCCGACTCCGGCGCCGTCGGCAACCTTCCCTTGGTCGGCGGGAGCGGCCCGAGCGAGTAGGCCGGGAGTCAGACGGCAACGAGATTTGGAACGATCGTTGCACCGGCAAAGGGCGGGAGGAGCCATGCCCCAAGGAAAAGGCGCAGTTGCGAAGCGTGCTTCTGCGAGACGCCCGGCCGGCAAGCCCCGCGTCCGTTACGCGGTCGTCGGCCTGGGCCACATCGCTCAGGTGGCGCTGCTGCCCGCATTCCGACACGCGGCCGAGAACTCCGAGCTTGCCGCTCTCGTCTCGGGCGATCCGAAGAAGCGCGAGAAGCTCGGCCGCCGCTACCGCGTCCCACGGGTCTACGACTACGCGGAATACGCGGACTGCCTCGCCAGCGATGCGATCGACGCCGTGTACCTCACCCTCCCCAACCACCTCCACCGCGACTACGCCGTCGCGGCGGCCGAGGCGGGCAAGCACGTCCTGTGCGAAAAGCCGCTCGCCGTCACGGAAAAAGAGTGCGAGGAGATGATCGCAGCGGCCGAGCGAAACTCCGTCAAGCTCATGACGGCCTACCGGCTGCACTTCGAGTCCGCGAACCTGAAGGCCGTTGAGACCGTCCAGTCGCGCAGGCTCGGGACGGCGCGGATCTTCCAGTCGCTCTTCTGCATGCAGGTCGAGGACGAGGACAACATCCGCCTGGGCCCGACCGAGAAGGGCGGAGGCCCTCTCTACGACATCGGCATCTACTGCATCAACGCCTCGCGGTACCTCTTTCGCGCCGAGCCGACCGAGGTCATCGCGTCGGCGGCGTCGAACGGAGAGAAGCGCTTCGCGCAATCGCCCGAGATGATGGTCTGCCAGATGCGGTTCCCGGACGATCGGGTCGGCTCGTTCACCTGCAGCTTCGGCGCGGCGGACGTCGGCTGGTACCGGGTCGTCGGCACGAAGGGAGACCTGCGCCTGGATCCAGCGTACGAATACGCCCAGTCTCTGGAGCTCTCCGTGACGATCGGCGGCAAGACCCGGACAGAGCGTTTCCCAAAGCGGGACCAATTCGCGCCCGAGCTCATCCACTTCTCCGACTGCATCCTGCGGGGAAGGGACCCCGAGCCGTCGGGCCGCGAGGGCATGGCCGATGTGCGGGTCATTCAGGCTCTCCTGCGGAGCGCGGAATCCGGACGGGCCGTCCGGCTCGACGAGTTCGAGCGCCGCCGCAGACCCACGCCGTCGCTCGAGATCCAGCGGCCGCCAGTGGCCAAACCCCGACAGATCCACGTCGAGAGCCCGTCCGGAAACTGACGGCGCGTCAAGCGCCTTGCGGCCTCCGAAGGTATCGGACAAAATCCGGGCAGATCCGCATGGCGCGCACGGCAAGAAGAATTTTCATCGGCGCGGTGCTCGTCGTCCTGGCGATCATCGCGCTGGCGTGGGTCCTGGACGTCAACATCGCTCGCCTCCGCGAGGAGGTGCGGGCCGTCGAGCGTACCCGCTCCGTGGTCATGGAGGTCGAACGCACGCTCTCGGCCCTGAAGGACGCGGAGGCCGGTCAGCGCGGCTACCTCTTGACGAGCGAGCCCGAATACCTTCGGCCGTACGAGGCGGCCGTCGTCGACGTCCGCGGGCGGCTGGGCAAGCTCGAGCGGCTGACCGCGGCCAATTCCCAGAAGCAGCGGGTCGCGGAGCTCTCCCGCCTCGCGCAGGCCAAGCTCGAGGAGCTCGCGGAAACCGTTCGGCTGGCGCAGTCCGGCGACCGCGACGGCGCCCTCCGGATCGTCCAGGCCGGCACCGGGCAGCGGCTGATGGACCAGATCCGCGACGTCGTGGACCGGATCAGCCAGGAGGAGCGGGCCGAGCTGCACAAGCGCGTCGAGGACGCGAACGACGCCGTCTTCCGGGTCCGGCAGGTCGCATGGACCGGCGCAGCCCTTCTGCTGGCGCTGCTGGCGGCGTTTCTCCTCGTCGTCCGCACGGACCTCGTCGGCCGGCGGCGCGCCGAGGAGGAGGCCCGCGCCAGCGAGACGGAGCTCCGGACGACGCTGCGCTCGATCGGCGACGCGGTCATCGCGACCGACGGACTGGGTCAAATCACGTTCCTCAACCCGGTGGCCGAGGCCCTGACGGGGTGGACGGAGGCCGACGCCGTCGGCCGCGAGTCCTCGCAGGTCTTTCGGATCGTCGACGAGGAGACCCGCAAGCTCGCGGAGAGTCCCATCCCGCGGGTTCTCCGCGAAGGCATCGTCGTCGGACTGGCGAACCACACCATCCTCATCGCCCGCGACGGCCGCGAGACGCCGATCTCCGACAGCGGCGCCCCGATCCGGAATCCGAAGGGCGTCGTGACCGGCGTCGTCCTCGTGTTCCGCGACATCACCGAGCAGCGCGCGGCGCAACGCGCGGCGCAGCGATGGGCCGCGATCGTGACCTCCTCGCAGCACGCCATCATCGGGGAAACCCTGGATCGCATCGTCACGGACTTCAACCCGGGCGCCGAGGCGCTCCTCGGCTACAAGGCTTCCGAGATGATCGGTCGCAACATGGCGGAGCTCGCGCCGCCGGGCTCACCG
Organism: Thermoanaerobaculia bacterium; assembly: GCA_049273755.1. GTDB lineage: Bacteria > Acidobacteriota > Thermoanaerobaculia > UBA5066 > Gp7-AA6 > DAHUXD01. The sequence continues at coordinate 3,271 of JBASRI010000561.1, read as the reverse complement.
GATCCGGCGCCGGAGGCGGTCCGCAAGCTGCTGGCGACCCAGAGTATGGTCGAGTTCGAGACGCAGCACGTCACCCGCGACGGCCGGACCCTCGACGTGCTCGTCGGGCTTTCACCGGTCCAGGACGCCGCGGGCAAGATCGTGGCGATCTCCGCAGTCGTCCGGGACATCACCGAGCGTCGCCAGGCCCGGCAGCAGCTGATCGACGCGCGCCACCGCGCCGAAGAGGCGAACGCCGCGAAGGATCGCTTCCTCGCCACGCTGTCGCACGAGCTGCGCACGCCGCTGACACCGGTGATGGCCTCCCTGCACCGGCTCGACCAGCGCACGGACCTGCCCGGGGGCGTCGCCGAGTCCCTGGCTCTGATCCGGCGCAACGTCGAGCTCGAGGCGCGGCTCATCGACGACCTGCTGGACCTGACCCGCATCGCCAGCGGCAAGCTCGAGCTCGACCGGGCGCCGATGGACCTTCACCTGATCCTCCAAACCCTCGTTCAGAGCTGCCGGAGCGAGCTCTTCCAGAAAGGTCTCCACATCTCCTCCAGGCTCGAAGCCGCGGATCGCTTCTGTCACTGCGACGCGACGCGCGTCCAGCAGGTGTTCTGGAATCTCCTGAAAAACGCCATCAAGTTCACGCCCGGCGGCGGGACCATCACCGTGCGCTCCTGGAACCCGTCTCCCGGACGCATCCGGATCGAAGTCGCCGACACCGGGCGCGGCATTCGCGCCGAAATGCTGGCGCGCATCTTCGACGCGTTCGACCAAGGCGAGGTCACTCGCAGCCGGCGCCAGGCCGGGCTCGGCCTGGGCCTGGCCATCGCCAAGAACCTGGTCGAGGCCCACGACGGCGCGATCACGGCGCAAAGCCAAGGCGAGGGCCGCGGAGCCACGTTCGCCGTCGAGCTCGCGACGACGAAGGAGCGGCCGACTCGGCCCGCCCGCGCGCTACCGGGCCAGCCGGGATTCGCGGCGCGCAGCGCCACCTCGGTCCTGCTGGTGGAGGACGACCCCGACAGCGGGCAGGCGCTGCGCGACCTGCTGCACGACGAAGGCTTCGACGTGCGCCTGGCCGAGAGCCTCGAGAACGCCCTGAGCGTGTTCGCCGAGCGGCCGTGCGACGTCCTCGTCACCGACCTCGGCCTGCCGGACGGCAGCGGCATCGACTTGCTCGCTCGGCTGACGCCGCTGCGGCCGGGCCTTGCCGCGATCGTGCTCTCCGGCTACGGCATGGAGGAGGACATCCTCCGCAGCCGCGCGGCAGGTTTCTCCGCGCACTTCGTCAAGCCTCTCAACCTCGCCCGTCTCGTCGAAGCCATCGACCGCGTCGCCGCTCAGGCAGCGGGAACCAGCCCCGCGCCCGCGGAGCCCTGAGACCGCGAGTCTGCCGAACGTCAGTCCCGGCGGTTCCCCAGGAAGCGCAGCAGGAACAGGAACAGGTTGATGAAGTCCAGATACAGCGAAAGCGCTCCGACGACCGCGTAAGACCCGACGCGTCCCTCCGGCACGGAGAGCGCCATCGCCTTCAGGCGCTGCGCATCCCAGGCGGTCAGGCCCGTGAACACGATCACGCCGACCACGGAGATGGCGAACTGCAACGACTGGTTGTGCCAAAAGAGGCCGACGATCGAGGCCAGGATCAGCCCGATCAACCCCATGAAGACGAACTGGCCCACGCCGGCCAGGCTCCGCTTCGTCGTGGTCCCGTAGAGGGCCAGCGCTCCGAACATCCCCGCCGTCACGAAGAAGGTCGTGGCGATCGAGGTCCCGGTGAACATCAGGAAGATGAAGGAAAGAGTCGCGCCGTTCAAAGCCGAGTACACGAGGAACAGCGCCGACGCCGTCGAGGGCGCGAGCTTGTCCACGCGGGCCGAGAGGTAGAAGACCATTCCGAGCTCGGCGAGGATGAGCCCGAAAAACAGGATGCGGTTGCTCCGAATCGCCTCGGTCAGAGTGGGCGAGCTCGCGACACCGACCGCGACGGCTCCCGTCAGTCCGAGGCCCACGAACATCCACCCGTAGACTTTGCGCAGAAAGGCCGTAACCCGCTCGGCAGCCGCGGCGCCCGTCGCCGTAAAGGCCGACTGCGGTGTGATTTCCAGTTCGTTCATGAAGGCTCCCTCCAGAAGAGCGGGGATTCTATCCCCCCTGCTCAACGCAAATGTACAATCCGATCTTCCACCGTGGGCGACGACCGAAAGTACCGACATCGCGGGTACATGGACTCGGGATCCGAGCCCTCGCCCAGGCGCCCGGGGCCCGGCCCTCGCCGCGACGACGGAGCGCCCCGAGGCCGCGGCATCGACCAGGACAAGGCGTTGGTGTTTCGCTGCAAGCACTGCGGCGAAAAGGTCCTGGACGTGGACCTGGACTCGATCGGCGTCGCCGCGACGTGTCGCAAGTGCGGGGCAGCGCTCCACTCCTGCAGCCAGTGCGCGCACCTCGACACCTCCGCCCGCTTCGAGTGCACGCAGCCGATTCCGGTGCGGATCCCGTCGAAGAAGGCCGCCAACGACTGCACGTTCTTCTCACCCGCGAAGACGTTCGACCTGACCGGGAGCCGCGGCGCCCCCACCCCCGACGACGCGCGGGCGGCGTTCGACCGGCTGTTCGGCAAAAAGTGACCGCGTAGCCGTCGCTTTGCGACGGCGTAGCGGTCATCCCGAGCGCAGCGAGGGAACCCTTTGAAGCTACGGTGTCGGTAAGAAAGGGATCCCTCGTCGCTATGCTCCTCGGGATGACAAAGAGTCCACCCTTCTCGCCGCCGTGACGGCCCTGCGCAGGACGCTCCGCATCATCGCCGGCGTCAGCTTGCCCGTGAAGGTGTTCTGCTGGCTGGGATGGAAGGTCGCAAAGAGCAGGTCCTCGCCGATCCGATAGCGGGCGCCGTGCGCGAAACGCGGCTTCGGGCGCGGCAGCGGAACGCCCTCGTCGACCAGCGCGCGCAGACACGCGTCGAACCCCAGGGCTCCGAGGGCGACCAGGACACGCGGGCGCTCGAGAAGCAGGAGCTCACGCTCCAGGTACTCCCGGCAGTTGTCGAGCTCGACGGGCAGCGGCTTGTTGTCCGGCGGCGCGCAGCGGCACGCGGCCGTGATCAGCGCTCCTCGAAGCTCGAGCCCGTCGCCCGGGCCGACCGAGACCGGCTTGTTCGCGAGGCCGACCGCATGGAGCGCCGCGAACAGAAATTCCCCCGACCGGTCTCCCGTGAACGCTCTGCCGGTGCGGTTGCCGCCGTGCGCCGCGGGAGCGAGGCCGACGATCGCGATCCGCC
>JBASRI010000560.1:0-6804 GCA_049273755.1 Thermoanaerobaculia bacterium | reverse complement strand
GGGTGGGCCCCGGCGCCGCAGAGGTAGAGGCCCGAGAGAGGCGTTCGGTAGCGGGCCCAGCCCGCCACGGGCCGCAGGAAGAAGAGCTGCTCGAGCGAGAGGTCGCCGTGAAAGATGTTGCCTTCGGTCAGGCCGTAGGTGCGCTCGAGATCCAGGGGCGTCAGGACCTGGCGCGCGACGACGGCGCCCGGAACGTTCGGAGCGTACTCGCCGATCTTGCGGACCACGCGATCGCCCAAAAGCTCGCGGTTCTCGTCCCAGCTCCCCTGCTTCAACCGGTACGGGACGTACTGGACGAAGCAGGTCATGACGTGGCGCCCCTCCGGCGCCAGCGTCGGATCCACGTTGGACGCCACGACGCAGTCCACCCAGAGCTCCTCCGGGATCTCCCCCTGCCGGGCGATGTTGTAGCAGCGCTCGGCGAACTCGAGCGACGGCACGAGCGTGAAGAGTGAGCGCTGCGAGCGGGTGAAGTCCGGCGGCATGCCCTTGACCCGGGGCTCCTCGGAGAGGACGAGATTCACCTTGGCGCAGGGCCCGTCCATCTTGATGCCCGCCACCGCGCGGCGAAACTCCTCCGGCAGCGCGGAGGCCTCGACGAGCGAGAGAAACGTCCGCTTGGGGTCGGCGTTGGAGACGACGACCCGCGCGGCGATCTCTTCGCCGTTCTCGAGAACGACCCCGCGGGCGCGCCCGTCCCGGACCGCGATGCGCGCCACCGGGGCTCCCGTGCGGATCTCGGCGCCGAACTCCTTCGCCGCCGCGGCCATGGCCTGCGTGATCGCGCCCATGCCGCCGAGGACATGCCCGAAGAATCCCTGCAGCCCGTGCTCGCCGCCCGAGAGCAGGTGGAAGAGCAGGCCGAGGGCGGTTCCCGGAGAGTACGGGCCGCCGTGCTTGCCGTAGACGTTGTTGGCGAGGAAGAGCGTCTTGACCTTCTCGGATTCGTAGTTGCGGTCCAGAAAGTCGCCGAGGCTCCCGGTCAGAAACGAGACCATCCGTCCGATCTCGCCGCCCGAGATCCCGCGGAACTTCTTTCGAAGCCGCAGCGCCTCGAGCAGTCCCGCCAGGCCCCGAGCGCCGACGTCGGGAGGTGGCTCGAGGAAGAAGGGCTGGAGGTAGCGGGCCAGGCGCTTCAACTCGTCGTCCACGCGCACGAACGTGCGGGCGTCGGCGCAAGACAGCTTCGAGAGCTCCTCAACCGTGCGCGAACGATCGGACCACCAAGGCGCGACCGACCCGTCCGGAAACGGCACGAGAAGCGCCGGATCGCACGGCACCATCCTCAGGCCGTGGCCCGGAAGGTCCAGGTCCCGGATGACCTCGGGACGCAGCATGCTCGCGATGTAGGACGTCGTCGAAGCGCGGCAACCGGGCGCGATCTCCTCGGTCACACAGGCGCCGCCCACGATCGACCGCCGCTCGAGGACGAGTGTCGAGAGGCCCGCCTTCGCGAGATAGGCCGCAGCCGTGAGGCCGTTGTGGCCCGCGCCCACCACGATCGCATCCCAGGGCTCTCCCGGGCGAGTGTGACTTTTAGTCATAGGCGGAGGTCCAGACCCCCCTAACCTACCACGGTTGCTTTCCCGAGGTGATATTCATATGATGACTTGAAGTCATGAAAACAAACGAGCTTCGCTCCGTCCCTGCCGGACAGCCGCCGTTTCTGACGGGCCCGCGTTCGGAGGCCAAACGCGCCCGCATCCTCGAAACCGCGATGCGCCATTTTGCCGAGCGTGGGTACCACGCCGCCCGCATCGAGGACATCGCCACCGAGCTGTCGATCGCCAAGGGCTCCGTGTTCCAGCACTTCGGCAGCAAGGAGGGACTGTTCCTGGCGGCCTATCAAAGGGCGGTGTCGTCCTTCTCGGCCTACCTCGACGCCCCGGGCGGCGTGACGGCGAAGGGGTTCTTCGAGACGCTTCGCTACTGGCTCGAGCGGACCGACCGGCTCGTGCGCGAGAACTGGGTCCCCTACCGCGTGGCCCTGCTCGGAAATTACGGGACGGACCTGCGCCTGCGCCAGGAGATCAACCGATTCCTGCGCGACCGCGACCCCTACGGCACGGCGCCGTTCGTGCGCATGGGCGTCGAGCGGGGCGAAGTGCGGGCCGACATCGACGAGGAGATGATCGTCTCGATGATCGAGTGGACGGTCGAGCGCTTCCAGGACGCGCTGCTGACCGAGGAGCTCGACCCGGGTCTCTTCTCGCGCCAGGGCAACCGCGCCGAGAAGACCGCCGCGCGCATCCAGCAGTTCCTGGAGCTCTTGAAGAGCGCGATCTCGACGCGGCCAGCGCGCCGGCCCCACAGCGCACGCACGGGCCGGAAGGAGAGGTAGCCATGGCTGTCGACTTTTCGTTCGACACGGACGTTTCCACGGCCAGGACCATCCCCGCGCGGTGGTACCGGGACCCGGCCGTGCTCCAGCTCGAGCAGGACCACATCTTCGCTCGCACATGGCAGCTCGTCGGCCACTCCGAGCAGGTAGCCCTCCCCGGCGACTACTTCACCTGCACGGTCGCCGACGAGCCGCTCGTCGTCACGCGGGCCGAGGACGGCGCGCTGCACGCGTTCTCGAACGTCTGCCGCCACCGCGCCGGCCCGGTGGCGCGCGGCGCGGGCCATCGCAAGTCGCTCATGTGCGGCTACCACGGCTGGACCTACGGCCTGGATGGGACGCTGCTGACCACCCCGGAATGGGAGGGCGTGCGCTGCTTCGAAAAGTCCGAGCAGCGCCTGCCCCCGGCGAGGGTCGAGACCTGGGGGCCGTTCCTCTTCGTCTGCCTCGACCCGACGACACCACCTCTCAAGGACGTGCTCGGCTCGATCCCGGAGGAGACGAGCGCCCTGCCCCTCCAGCACATGCGGCTCTTCAAGAAGATCGACTACGAGGTGGCCTGCAACTGGAAGGTCTACGTCGACAACTACCTGGAGGGGTACCACATCCCGATCGTGCACCCCGAGCTGTTCAAGGAGCTCGATTACCGGGCCTACCGCGTCGAGACGGCCGCCTACCACTCCAAACAGCACGCCCCGATCCGCTCGAAGAACGAGGACTCGCTCTACCGAAGGAACCTCGCCGAAGGGGCGCAGCCCGAAGCTCTCTACTACTGGGTTTTCCCCAACCTGATGCTGAACCTCTACCCCGACAACCTCCAGACCAACATCATTCTGCCGCTGGGGCCCGAGCGCACCGTGACCCGATTCGAGTGGTACGTGCTCGAGCCCAACAGCCCGGGCGTGGCCGAGGAGTTCGCACGGTCCTTCGCGTTTTCCGATCAAGTGCAGCAGGAGGACATCGCGATTTGCGAGGCCGTGCACCACGGCCTGCGCTCCCGCACGTACGAACGGGGCCGCTATTCCGTTCTTCGCGAGAACGGCGTCCATCACTTTCACGAGCTGCTGACGCGCGCGCTCAGGTAGGTCCCAGGTTCCAGGTCCCGGGTCCCAGGTCCCGGGTCCCAGGTAGGTTGCGTGCTAGGCTCGCGCATCCCTTCCGAGCGCGGCGTCGTCGGCTCCCATCCCGCAGGTCTCCATCAGGCGATGGGGTTCCGCGACGTTCTCTTCTTCCTCGTCACCGCCGGCACCAACCTGCAGTGGGTCGCCACGGCGGCGGCCGGCGGCGCGTCGGCGATTACGGTCTGGTTCATCGGCTTCTTCGCGATGGCGCTGCCGCTGGCGATCTGCGTCATCGCCCTGTCGTCCCGGCACCCGGAGGAGGGCGGCCTCTACGTCTGGTCGAAGATCGCGTTCGGAGACTTCGCGGGGTTTCTGACAGGCTGGGCCTACTGGATGTCCAACCTCCCCTACTTCCCGGCCGTTCTGTACTTCGCCGCCGGAAACGCGCTCTATACGGGAGGAAACCGGTGGTTGGGCCTCTCTTCGAGCGCGCCCTACTTCATCACCGCCTCGATGGCGGGTCTGCTGCTCGGGACGGTGTTGAACGTCGTGGGCCTGGAGATCGGCAAGTGGCTCTCGAACGTCGGCGCGATCGCGCGGTGGCTGGCGACGGCGCTGCTCGTCGTTCTCGGGGCCGCGGCCTGGGCCCGGTTCGGCTCGGCCACGAGCTTTGCGTGGGCCGCGCTGGTGCCCGGAACGCACCTGAAAGACGTCATCTTCTGGTCCACGATCGCGTTCGCGCTGACCGGCCTCGAGTCCGCGTCGTTCATGGGCGCCGAGATCCGCGACGCCGAGCGCGAGGTGCCGCGGGCGATCCTGCTGTCGCTGCCGATCATCCTGCTGGTGTACCTGGCGGGCACGATCTCCGTGCTCGTGGCCCTGCCCGCCGAAGAGATCAGCGGCCTCCAGGGCATCATGCAGGCGATCCAGAAGGTCGAGGAGCGTCTCGGCCTTCACGGGGTTTCGCCGCTGGCCGCGGTGCTCATCACGCTGACAGCGCTCGGCAGCGTCGGCGCCTGGCTCGCCTCGGTCGCGCGCATCCCGTTCGTCGCCGGCATCGACCATTACCTTCCCGAGGGCTTCGGCCGCGTGCACCCGAAGTGGGGATCGCCGTGGGTGGCGCTGGTGTCGCAGGCGCTCATCACGGCGGTGTTCGTCTTCCTCGGCCAGGCGGGCACGTCGGTGCGCGGCGCCTACGATGCGCTGGTCTCGATGACCATCATCTGGTACTTCATCCCCTTCCTCTTTCTCTTCGGCGCCGCGATCAAGCTGCGAGGCGAGGCGGCCGGCCCCGGGTTCCGGATTCCGGGAGGGCGCCGCGCGGTCGCCCTCCTCGGCGTCGTCGGGCTCCTCACGACTGCGGCCTCGATCGTCTTCTCGCTCTTCCCGTCCGGGAACGAGCCCCACCCAACCCTCGCCGTGGTCAAGGTCGTAGGTCTGACCGTCGTGATGCTGGCGGTGGGGGTGGCGGTGTACGCGCGCGGAAAGAGTCGGGCGGGGACGCGGCCCCCACGCCCCTCCCCTACGGGCCGTACAGGGTGAGGTCGAACGTCGCCGTGATGAACGCCGCCATCTGGGCGCGGGTGTTGGGGCTGTTGGGGCAGTAGTTGCCGCCGCCGCATCCTGCGGTGATCCCTTCGGCGGCCAGCGCCTCGATCCACGGAGCGAACGGGTTGGAGGGCGGAACGTCGGCGAAGACGCCGGAGGCCGCTGGCGGCTGCCAGACGCTCCCGTGCTTGGACTTCAGGAGAAAAACCGCCATCTGGGCGCGGGTCACCGGAGATCCCGGGCAGAAGTAGGGACCACCGCAGCCGGCGGAGATGCCGCTGTCCGCGAGGTCCTCGATCCAGTCCATGGCGAAGGCTCCGGGCGGCACGTCGGCGAACAGCGAGCCCGAGCCGGGCGGGGGCGCGTAGCCGGAACCGAGCTTGCCCTTGAGCAGGAAGACCGCCATTTGCGCCCGCGTGATCGAAGCGCCGGGACAGTAGCTCGAAGGGTTGCAGCCCGCCGTCACGCCGGTGTGAAAGAGCGTCTCGATCTTTGCGTAGAAGGGATCCGACGCCGGCACGTCGGCGAAGCTCGCGCCGACATGAAGCGTCCAGGTCTTCGTCGCCGTGCCGTTGATCGTCTCGAGAAACGCCGCGTCCCAGTGCGGCGTCGGCCGGCTGGAGGGATTGGAGACGGACAACGTATAGCAGTTCCCGCCGGCGCCGTAGCAGCTGATCTCCACGCCCTGGGCCGGCGAGCCGTACGAGGCGGAGGCATCCGCGATCGTGTACGTCGCGCCGGCCGGACCCGCAAAGGCGGTGGCCGCCCCGTCCAGCGCGACGCCACCGGAGGCGGGATTGAGCCACGAAGGCTCGACGATGACGGTCTCGCCCGGCTCGAAGACGCCGTTGACGTTCGACGCTCCTCCCGCGCGCGTGTCGACCGCGAGCGCGGGAGACAGCGGCGGCTGCCAGCCCAGCGTGACCACGTCGAAGTCGCTGGCCGTCAGGGAGTCGAAGGCGGGATTCAGCACGTCGTTGTCCCAGCGCACGTCCCAGGTGCCCGAGATGTACATGTCCGTGCCGTTGTCGGCGACGATCAGGCCGTACTTCTTCATCGCGCGGAAGATCTTCTGGATCTCGGGCGCGTACCCCGAGATGTCCTTGGTCGCCTTGAGCCGAAGGCGCGCTCCCATCGGCAGCGCCGGCGGGTCCTGAAGTCCGGCCAGGTGCGACGCCGGATAGACGTAGCCGTTGGTGTGGCGCACCGTGAATCGGAATGCGTGCCGGATCTCGCCGGGGCCGAAGACCTCGTCGTAGCGCACGAGTCCCGGAAGAATCGCCAGGCCCGCGGCGTCGGCGGAGGTCCAGCCTTCGGGCCGTCGGTCGTTGGTCGTCAAATCGAAGAACGCGCCCGAGTACGCCTGCCACTGGCTGCCGTCGAAGAAGACGTTGTAGAGCTCGTAGAGCTGCCGGTTGTCGCGATCCACGATCAGCATGTGACGGTCCTGGACACCGGTGTCGTCGATATTGCCGGGGTCGCCGCCCTCGATCCAATGCGGCTGCGTGATCGCTTCGTCGGGAATCGGATAGAAGGGATAGGGCACGTCGCCGGGATGCGTGACGCCGTCGGACTCGGACGGCTGGGCGAAGGAAACCGTGAGCTTCGTCTGCGCGCCGTCGACGACGATGTAGGGGAAGCCGTAGATCGAGATCCCGTCGGCGAGGGTACCGCCGAAGTCGGGGTGCAGGTGCTTCACGCCTCCCTGGTTGACGTACGCCAGAAACGCGGCGGAGCCGGGATCGACCGGAGCCGCGGCGATCTCGGTGTTCCACCAGTTGGGGGCCGGAAAGAGCGGCGGGGGTCCCGGCAGGCTCGCCTCGAGGCGCGGCGCCATCGCGGACGCCGTCGCAG
>JBASRI010000557.1:0-4563 GCA_049273755.1 Thermoanaerobaculia bacterium | reverse complement strand
CCGGGGCCGTCCGGCCGCAGCACGTCCGCCTGGAGCTTCACGCCGTCGCGCATCGGCACGGAGATGTCGCGTTCGACGGGAGCGCCGAGGCCCGGCGCGGCGGAGACGAGCGCGGCAGAGACGAGCGCGGCGCCGAGCGCTCCGGCGAGGATCCCGTGGCGTCCGCGCATCCCGGCGGACATCATAACCGGCATCTGCCCTACTCGACGGTGACCGGAGGTCAGCGCGGCGGCGTCAGGGCGCCGGGGTCGGCGCGGGCGTGGGTGCGCGAGAGACGACGACGCGCTCGCGCTCGGCCGGCAGGAGGGGCGGAATGCGGTAGATCGAGATGCGCGACTTCTGGCGGAGATCTTTGAGCCACTTCGCGACCTCTTCGTCGAAGGCGCGGGCCGAGGAGCGCCGGCGCATCTCTTCGGCGGCTTCCTCGAAGGGCGGAAACGGCTTTCCGGCCCCCTGCATCTCGGGGACGAACCGCTTCTCGTACTCCTCGCGGGCCTGCTCGTCGTTCGCGTACGCCATCGGCGCGAAGCGCTCGCGCAGGTACCGCTGGATGACGAGCTGGCGCTCGATGGACGCCCGCACGTCGTCGGGGGTGAGGCCCGCCTTCGCGTACTCGGTCTGCGGATCCTTGCCCTCGGCCCGGAGCCCGTCTTCCAGCTTCTTGATCGCTTCGGCGATCTCGGCGGCGTTGGGCGGGGGCGGGCCGAAGCGCGCGGCATCCTGGTACTCGATGTGCTGGTCGATCAACGCGTCGAGGACCCGCGCGCGGAAGACCTCGGGGCTCTCCTCGGGCTCGGGCGTCAGGGCCGAGACGACCATGGCCTTGCGCACCTCGCTCTCCGGAATCGCGATGTCGTTGACGGCCGCCGCGATCCGGTCCACGGTCTCCTCCGCCGCCGCGCAGACGGCGAGGGACAAAACCGAGCAGGCGGCGATCCGTCGCACGCTCCGAATGATACCCGCGCGCTCCGTGCTATTTTTCCGTTCCCCGTGAGTCAGACACAGAAACCCGGGCGCCTCCTGGTCGTCGGGACGCCCATCGGCAACCTGGAGGACCTCTCGCCCCGTGGTCGGCGCGCCCTCTCGGAGGCGGACGCCCTCTTCTGCGAGGACACGCGCGTGACGGCGAAGCTCGCCGCGCGCTTTTCGATCCCGGCCCGGCGCATCTCCTGCCCCGCCCCTCGGGAGGTGTCGCGCGTCGCGGAGCTGCTGGAGCGGCTCAACCGGGGCGAGACCGTGGCGCTCGTGTCCGACGCCGGGATGCCGGCGCTCTCGGATCCGGGCGAGCGCCTGGTCGAAGCGGCCGCGGGAGCGGGATTCCCTGTGCTCGTGGTGCCCGGGCCTTCGGCGCCGGCATCGGCTCTCGCGGTCTCCGGGCTGCCTGCCGTGCCGCACCTCTTTCTGGGTTTCCTTCCGGCCCGCTCCGGCGAGCGCCGGAGGCTCCTCGAGGAGATCGCGTCGCGGCGGGAGACGCTGGTCTGGTTCGAGGCCCCGCACCGCGTGTCCGAGTCGCTGGCGGAGGCGGCCCGGATCCTGGGACCGCGGCGCGCCTGCGTGGCCCGAGAGCTGACGAAGCTCCACGAAGAAGTCCTCCGCGGCACGCTCCCGGAGCTCGCGCGCGATCTCGCGGCCCGGGGCGCGGGACGGGGGGAGATCACCGTCGTCGCGGAGGGACACCGGGGCGAAGCCGCGCCCGCCGCGGAGGAAGACGTCGACGCGCGGATCCGAGAGGCGCTCGCGGAAGGAAAGGGCCTGAAACCGCTCTCCCGCGAGATCGCGCGAAGCACCCGCCGCCCCGCGCGCGAAATCTACGCAAGGGCCCTGGAGCTCTCCAAGCCGTGACCGAGCCCGTCGTCCGCGTCGCCGGCCTGACCAAGGTCTTCAAGACGTTCCGCCGCGAGGAAGGGCTCAAGGGCGCCCTCAAGTCCCTGGTCAAGCGCACCGCCACGCCCCTCGCGGCCGTGTCCGACGTGACCTTCTCGATCGCGCCCGGCGAGATGGTCGGTTACATCGGCGCCAACGGCGCTGGCAAGTCCACCACGATCAAGATGCTGACCGGCATCCTCACGCCGACCTCGGGCGAGATCGTCTGCAACGGCTTCGTGCCCTACCGCGAACGCACGCGCTACGTCGCGACGATCGGCGTCGTCTTCGGCCAGCGCACGCAGCTCTGGTGGGACATCGCGGTCGTCGAGTCTTTCCGCCTCTTGAAGGAGATCTATGGCCTGACGGAGGCGCAGTATCGCGAGCGGATGGCGCTCTTCGACAAGGTCCTGGGCTTGAACGCGTACCTCCACCAGCCCGTGCGCAAGCTCTCGCTGGGCGAGCGGATGCGCTGCGATCTCGCGGCGTCGCTTCTCCACCGCCCTCCGCTGCTCTTTCTGGACGAGCCGACGATCGGCCTCGACATCGTGGCCAAAGCCAACGTCCGCGAGTTCCTGCAGGAGATCAACACACGGGATGGGACGACCGTGCTCCTGACGACGCACGACCTCGCCGACATCGAGACCCTCTGCAGGCGGGTCATCGTCATCGACCACGGCCGGCTCCTCTTCGACGGCGCGCTGACGGCCCTGCGGGACCGGATCCTGCCCGTCACCTCGATCGTCTTCGACGTCAAGCGCGCGCCCGACCCGTCCGAGCTGCAGTTCAACGGCCTGAAGATCCGGGAAGTCGCGACGAACCGATTCCGGCTGGACCTGGATCGCCGCCAGGTCTCTCCGGCGACCGCCGTCAAGGAGATCGTCAACCGCTTCGATGTCGCCGACCTGACCATCGAGGAGCCCGAGATCGAGGAAGTCGTCAAGCGCATCTACCAGGAAGGCATCTCGTGAGCGCGTCCGCGGCCGCGTCACCGACCTGGCGCTCCGCGCTCCCGTTCGCGCGGATCGGCTTCCTGAACATGCTCGCCTACCGCGCGCGCTATTACGTCGGCGTCCTGACGTACCTCTTCAACGTCTCCGTGTACTACTTCCTGTGGCGCGCCGTGTTTCGCAACGCCGGGCAGACCGTGGCGGGGCTGACGCTCTCGGACATGGTGACCTACGTCGCCGTCGGCTGGGCGATCCGCTCCTTCTATTTCAACGAAATCGATCGCGACCTCGGCACCCAGGTCCAGGAGGGCCGCCTGGCGATGAACCTGATCCGGCCGGTGGACTTCCAGCTCGTCATGATCGCGGACGCGGCCGGCCAATCCGCCTTTCGCGCGGTGCTCTTCACGATCCCGATCTCGTTCGTCCTGGCCCTGATCTTCCCGCTGAAACCGCCGGCGTCGCCGACGGCCGCTGGGCTCTTCCTGGTCTCGGCGGTTCTGTCGTTTTTCCTGGTGGCCGCGCTCAACTTCCTCGTCGGGCTCGTCGCGATCCGCTCGAAATCCATTCTCGGCATCCTGCGCGCGAAGTACCTCGTTTTCGAGCTGCTCTCGGGACTCCTCATCCCCACGACCCTCTTCCCCGAGCCGCTGCGGACCATCCTGCTCTGGTCGCCCTTTCCCCACATCAACTTCACGCCGGTGATCTTGTACCTGGGCAAGACCACCGGTCTCGAGGCCGCGCGGCTGCTCGCCCTCCAGGCCGGCTGGACGATCGCCCTTCTGGCGCTGGGCCAGTGGGCGTGGCGGCGCTCGCAGCGGCGGATCACGATCCAGGGCGGATGAGCGTCGTCCGCAACCTCGTCCGTCACGCGCGGCTCTTCGCGCTCTACTTCGCGCAGTACGCCAAGGCGCGTCTCGAATACCGGCTCGACTTCTTCTCGAGCGTGTTCGCCTCGTTCCTCGGCACGGCGGCGTCGTTCGGGTTCCTGTTGATCGTGTTCTCGCGGGTCCCGGCCGTGAAGGGCTGGAAATTCGAGGAGATGGTGTTCCTCTTCGGGTTCTCGCTCATCCCGCTCGGCATCTTCAACATCTTGTCCTGGAACCTGTACATGTTCCCGGACCGCTACCTGATCGAGGGCCGCTTCGACCGCGTGCTCGTGCGGCCGGTGTCCTCGGTCTTCCAGGTTCTCTTCGAGGCGTTCCGCCTCGAATCGTTGCAGGAGACGGTGACAGGTCTGGTCGCGGTGATCTGGGCGTCGAAGCGGCTCGGGATCTCCTGGGGGCCCGTCGACGTCGTGCTCTTCGCCCTCTGGGCGCTGTGCGGGGCGGTCATCTACCTGGCAATCTTCGTGGGCCTCTCGGCGACGTCGTTCTGGATCGAGGACCGGATCGGCATCGTGCCGCCGATCTTCAACCTGATGCAGTTCGGGCGCTATCCCCTGACGATTTACGACGCCTGGATCCGCTTCGCACTCTCCTTCGTCATCCCGTTCGCCTTCGCGTCGTTCTACCCGACCGTTCGTTTTCTGCGGCGCGACGAGTTCCTGAGGGAATTCTGGGCCGTACCGTTCGTCGCCGCGATCACGGTCGCGGTCGCGCTCTTCGCCTGGAACTCCGGCGTCAGGCGCTACCACTCCACGGGGTCGTAAGGAGGGCGGGGACCAGCCCCGCCCCTACACGATGTCCCTAGGGGCGGCGTGACCGCCGGGCTGCGCCCGGCGTTCCCTACTGCTGCGGGGTTACCTCTGGTG
>JBASRI010000556.1:0-7817 GCA_049273755.1 Thermoanaerobaculia bacterium | reverse complement strand
GGGCGGCGGTAACGCAGACCCTCAGCAGTAGGCAACGCCGGCCGCAGGCCGGCGGTACCGACTCCGGTCTCCGTCTCTGTCATCCCGAGCGCAGCGAGGGATCCCTTTCGAGTCATGCAGCGGCCTAAGGAGAGGAGAGCGAGCGGTCAAGGCAAAACGGGGAGAGGCCGCCGCACAATGAGGCCATGAAGAAGACCGCCTGCGCCCTCGCCGCCGTCCTCGTGATGTCCGCCGCCCTCGCCTGCGCCAAGAAGGCGGATCCCGTCAAGGAAACCCTGGATCGGATGGTCAAGGCCGCCAACGCGCGCGACGTCGCGGCACTTTTCGAGAACGTGGCTTCCGACTTTCAGGCCGCCGACGGCTCGGGCCGCTCCGACGCCGAGACGCTGGTGCGCCGCATGTTCGCCGCCTACGAGATCCTCAACGTGACGATCCACGACGTCCAGGTCGAGAAGGGCGAGAACGCGGCGCGCGTGCGGCTCACTGCCGACCTCTCCGGGCAGCCCCTGAAGATCGGAGGCCTCGACGGCCTCGTCCCTCGGGCCGCGAAGTACGACTTCGACCTGCGTCTGACCTCCGACGGCAAGAGCTGGAAGGTCGCCTGGGCCTCCTGGCAGCCGAAGGAATGAGCAGAACGCGCGGCTCCCGCATCGTCGCTCGCGGTTGACACTCCGGCCGCCCTCCGCCTATCCTCTGCGGTCCTCTGCTGCTCCTCAGTAGCTCAATGGCAGAGCATCCGGCTGTTAACCGGAGGGTTGTAGGTTCGAGTCCTACCTGAGGAGCCAATCGATTCAGGCATTTACGAAGGCAGCTCTTCCGCCCTATGGCTCGACTCGGGGTGAAACTCGGGGGAGTCGCTCCGAGTTTCGGTCCTTGAGAGGACCGCGATCGCATCTCGGAGCACACCCTCCGTGTCCATACCGCTTCGCCATCCGCGCCGCTGTGGAGGCGCTCCAGCCTCCTTAAAGTCGCTCCAAGGCAACCGTAGTAGCCGCCGCCCTTGCCGCTCACCTTCGCGATTCCACGACCGCAGACAGCACAATCCATAGCGCCCGAGAGAAGCTCTCTCGGGTAAAGATCAAGACGGCTCCCTTGCTGACCCTGGAAGCCGCGCCCTTTCCGCCCGGCCATACCTTGCGGACCGCCCGCAGCCGCTCTTGCCCCGCTCCCAAAGCGTCTGTGGCCGAGGGCCTGAGTTCCTTGTACGATCCCCCTCCCGGCACGGGAGAGAGTGCAGGCGGGCACTGCCGTGGGCGGGGGAGGGGACGGGTACGAAGACGAGCGAAAACGCGGCCACGCTGGCTTCGCGCCTCGGCGTCTTCAAGGGGTCGACGGCGGTCAAGGACTTCCTCAATCCGGATAACCACCCGCCGATCCCGCTCGTCGAGCTCCCCGACCGCCTGAACCCGTTTCGGGCGCAAAACGTCCGGATCTTCGGCAAGCTGATGTACCTGCTCCCACTGCTCAGCATCAAGTCGCTGACGGCGATCAACATGCTCCTGGAGGCAGATGCGGCGGGTGACCTCGCGGGAGCGGATGGGATCATCGAGAATTCCTCGGGAAACACGGCGTTCGCCCTCGGCATCCTCGCGGAGCTCTACGGGATACGCCGCGTGGTCGCCGTCGTTCCCTGGGACATCGCGCCGGGCAAACTCGATCTCCTCCGTCTCTGCGGAGTGGAACCGAGACTGGTCCGGGGTGTGGCCGGCGAGCCGAGCGGCATCGCGCAGGCGCGTGATGGCGGCCGGAAGCCAGGGTGGTTCAACCCCGCGCAATATGAGAACGAAGCGAATCCGAGAGCCAGCGAGAAGTGGGTGGCTCCTCAGATCTGGAAGCAGACGGACGGGAAGCTCACTGTGTTCGCCGCCGGTCTCGGGACGACGGGAACCCTGGTGGGGGCGAAGCGGTACTTCCGGCGAATCGCCCCGCGGGTGACCCTCGTGGGAGCGATGTGTGGTCCGAACAGCGCGGTCCCCGGAGTGCGTTCCGAGGCGCGTCTCCGTGAGGTCGCGTTCCCTTGGCGCGAGACCGCGGACTACGTCGTCGAGGTCGAGACCAAGGAGTCTTTCAAGAAGAGCCTCGAGCTTTGCCGCGCCGGCCTGATGGGTGGTCCGAGCTCCGGTTTCGCCCTCATGGGACTCCTGAAACTCCTGCAGGCGCGGGAGGCCTCGTCCGGTCTGGACCCGCTTCGAAACGAGGACGGCGAAGTGGTCGCGGCGTTCATTTGCGCGGACACTCCCTTGCCCTATCTGGACAAGTACTCGACGCATCTCGACCCCGACGATTTCTGATGGATACCTCGAAGGTCGTCACGATTCCCGAACCGAGGCTCGAGCGGGCCGGGCCGGACCTGTGGCGAATCGTGGCGACGGTCGAGGGCACGGACGTCTTCTTCGAGTCTCACGTGCCGCTTTCGCCCCGCCCCGAAGTTCGCGACTCCCTCGGCACGACCGTGAGAGCCTGCGGGCTCGAATTCATCGTGGTGCGGACCAACATTCGCGCCCACCCGCTGTTCCGAGCGGTCAAGTGGGGGATCGTTCATGTCTCGGCGCTCGCGGCGGTCGCGCACGCTCTGGGCCCGCGCGTCCACAAGATGTACGTCGCGGCGAGCGACGTTCCTCCGCCGTCCGGGTCGGCGCCGGACCTGGACGCGCCCAGGTCCTCCGAGGCCGTGAGCCTCGAAAATTACAGCGCCGAGCTCACGCGGCTGCAGCGTGTCGAGTCCATCGCGCAATGGGAGCTTCTGCGGGGCGCCTCCGGGTCTGCCTCATTCACAACCCGACGGAGCTCAACTGCGGATCCTGCGAGAAGTGTCTCCGCACGAAAATGCAGCTCTACGTCTCGGGCGCTCCGGATGGCCTGGACTCTTTCCCCAGAGAGCTGCCTCTGCGGTCGACGCTCGGCAGCCTCTACGCGGTGTCGGACACGATGCACGATCAGTGGCGCGAGATCGCCGCACGCGTGCGCGACCGCCGGATGCGCAACCAGATCGAGCGGCTGCTTCAAGGGCGCAGGCGACCTCTTTGGCGCAGAGGGCTTCGCCACTTCAGGAGAATCGCTACCCGCGGGCTCCGCCACGCTTTCGCCGGCTAGATGCGGCGCGCGAGTCCAGGGATGACCGCCGATCCGGACGATCCGGCCGAGTCGCCGGCATCGCTCGACCCTTCCGATTGGGATGCGTTTCGAGAGCTGGCCCACACCGCGCTGGATGACGCGATCGACTACATCCGGCGCGTCCGCGGGCGGCCGGTCTGGCAGCCCGTGCCGGAATCCGTGAAGGCGGAATTGGCAGAGCCCCTGCCGGTCGAACCGCAGGGAATCGCGTCCGTTTACCGCGACTTCCGCGCGCGCGTCTTCCCCTACTCCGTGGGGAACGTTCATCCCCGATTCTTCGGCTGGGTTCACGGCGCCGGACTGACCTCCGGAATCGTCGCGGAAATGATGGCGGCCGCCATGGACGCCAACTGCGGCGGACGGGATCATGTCGGACTCTACGTCGAGCGCGCGGTCATCGAATGGTGCAAGTCGGTCTTCGGCTTTCCGGACGGCTCGAGCGGCCTTCTCCTCACCGGCACCTCCATGGCGACTCTTACGGGTCTGGCGGTTGCGCGGAATGCACGGAGTCTCGGCGAGATGCGGTTCGGTGGGCTTCAAGGCCACCCCAAGAGGCTGGTCGCGTACACGTCGTCCGAAGCGCACGCATCCGTGACAAAGGCGATGGAGGTCCTGGGTCACGGCCGCGACGCGCTGCGCCGGATTCGCGTCCAGGACGATTTTCGGATGGACCCAGATGCCCTCCGGGAGGCGATCGCCGAGGACCGCGCGGCCGGCAGGGAGCCCTTCTGCGTCGTGGGAACCGCCGGAACCGTCAACACGGGCGCCATCGACGATCTCGAGCAGTTGGGCGCGATCTGCCGTGACGAGGGCCTCTGGTTCCATGTCGACGGCGCATTCGGGGCGCTGGCGATCCTGAGCGACGAGCTCCGGCCGCGGCTGCGGGGGATCGAGCGGGCGGACTCGCTCGCCTTCGACTTCCACAAGTGGATGCACGTGCAGTACGACGCCGGCTGCCTGCTGGTCCGAGACGGCGAGCAGCAGCGGAAGACGTTTTCGATACAGCCCGCCTACCTTCGTCGCGCCGGCGGCGGGTTGGCCGCGGGGGGCGACTGGCCCTGCGACCTGGGCCCCGAACAGTCGCGCGGCTTCCGCGCGCTCAAGCTCTGGTTCGCCTTGAAGGAGCATGGCGTCGAAGCCTTCGCCCGATCGATCACGGCCAACTGCCGCCAGGCGGAGTACCTGGGGGACCTCGTCCGGCGCTCCCCGGATATGCAGTTGATGAGCTCTCCGTCGCTCTCCGTCGTCTGTTTTCGTTTTCTGCCGCCGGGTTGGGACGCAGAGTCGGTCGATCGCCTGAACGAGGGCGTTGTGGTCGATCTGCAGGAGTCGGGCGTCGCCGCGCCCTCGGCCACGTGGGTTCAGGGAGCCGTGGCGATCCGCGTGAACATCACGAACCACCGGACGAGCAACGAGGATCTCGATATCCTGATGCGGGCGATCGCGGATGTTGCCGCCAAGCGGATCGCGGCCGACGAGCGGGCGCAGACGCCTTAGGGCCTGGTCGACCTAAGAGCCTCGGCCTATCTGTCGCGAAGTCCTACGCCTAATGGCGGATGGGATTTAGGTCTCCAGCGGCGTAGCCTCCCCGAACCCACAAACCACGATGGAGACCCTTATGGCCGCGAACGCTGGATTACCCGGCGATACCGACCTGGTCTCCGGATGGAAGTCGCATCTTCTTTTCCCGCTTTGGCACACACGAAAGCGCGCTGCTCTCCCAGTCGGTGGACGGAGGCGCCCCTCAGAGTCTGCTGACCCTGCCGGGCACATGGATGGCCCCCCGGACCTTCTCGCGCGACGGGCGCTTTCTCGCGTTCTCGGTCTACAACCCCAAGGCGGGAAGCGACATCTGGGTCCTGGATCTGGCCGCGCCGAAGGGCGAAAAGCCCGCCCGCCTGTTTCTCGACACTGCCGGTGAGCAGTTTTGCCCGGCTCTGTCCCCGGACGGTAAATGGCTCGCGTACGCTTCGAACAAGTCGCACGCGCAGTGGCCGCCTTGACCTCGGCGGCGATCGTTGCTTGAACGTCGGAGCCGCCTCGGGTCGCGATCTCCTGTCGCAGGTTTCTTACCGTGACGTCGAAGCAGTAGCAAACAGGGATCGCATCTTCTTGCTCTTTGAGGCCGACCCGGGTTCGCAGGTCGGCTTTTCGGAAGAGGGACTGAGTGGCACGGTCGAAATAGACGACGTCGCAGGCCGGGTCCGGGCAGAAGCGATACGCGGTGCCGTCGAGACGGTGCAAGGCTTCCGCCGTGAGAAGGGCCTTCACGGTGATAAGGCCGACTTTCGACCCTACCGACAGCGATTCGGGGCAGAGAGCTGTGTTCTCCTCGATGAGGTTGCCTTTCGCCGACACAGGCTCACTTCATCTCTCCCGGCAGAGCGCCGACGCCCTGGTCAGCCGCTTTCCGAAGTTCGGCGAGCTGCTGGGCGTTCAGATGCTTGCTCGCGATCGCTGTCAGCTCCTCGGTGGGGTCTACTGCGCATTCCTCGCCCCCGTCGCGCGTCAGCACTTTGGCGATTCCCGCCGTGAGGTCCTTACTGAGCGCCGCAAGCCGGTCCGGGGAGAGGTTGAGACGGGGCTTTGCTCGGTTGATGAGCCGGGCTGCGATGACCTCTGCCTCTCGCTCGCTCAAGCGGTCTACGTCGGCTGCTGTGTACCACTTCTTCGAGTCGAACTCCTTCTGCGCCTTCTCGCGGTCCTCGCCACGGAGCACGGCGGTTTCGAGATCGCTTTCCTTGAAAGCAGCCTCGACTGTGGAAACACCGGCGGATGCATGAGCGGGGTCTTTCCAGAGGACCGCAAGCACGGTTCCAGGTCGGTTGATCTTGGCTTCCTTCACGCTCGGATCCTTTTCGAGCCGTTTGAGGATGGGCTTCGATCGAATGCCGCAACCGAGCCCTTCCGCAGCACCGCATTCAAGCGGCACCTCGAAAAAGCTGACCGGCTCAGAGCCGATGGCGACTGAAGCTGCTGCCGGCGAACCGAGAGAGGCCGACCCGCCCTTGACCGTCGCTTTGTAGCCGAGACGTTCGATGGCTTGGACAATCTTTTCGACGGTCGTCTTGGCGTCGTCGTAGGTCACGGCCGCCTCTGCTTTCTCCAGGTCGGTTTTCACGGCTTCGACTCCTTCGACCTTCTTGAGGGCAATGCGGGTTGAGCCCGCGCACGAGCCGCAAGTCCATCCCCTCACAGTGAAGGTGACGGTCTTTGTCTCGGCGATCGCCATGCAGGCCGACGCAAATGCGAGCAGGAGACACGCGAGTCGCTTCTTCATGAGGGGCCTCCGAAAGTGCTTTCTCAAAGACGTTGGGCGAGATACGAGAGCGCCGTCAGAATCACCACGATGCCGGTCGTAATCCAGAGCCCGACTCTTCGTTTCGCTTGGGGACGAGCGCAGGCCGAGCCCGCCTCGCACTCCTCGGAGGGCTCCTTGCGATACGCAAGATAGAAGGCTGCGCCGAGGAGCAGGACGGTCACCACCGCGAAGAGCGGCCGGTAGGGCTCGAACTTCAAGAACAGGGCACCGCCGCCGAGGCCGAGCACGGCGAGAAGGAGTGGTCCGAGGCAACAGATTGAGGCGGCGAGCGCCGAACTGATCGCTCCGGCTTCGAGAGCACGTAATCCGCCGGATCGCACGGTCACGACCTCTTCAGGACAGTTTCGAGCGCACGCCGAAAGCGTTCGATCGCCATCTCGTTCTTGCCGCTTTTCGAGCACGGAATGACGCACGAATCGACGTGCGCCTCCATGAGGCTAATGAGCACTCCGTTCAGGGCGGAGCGAACGGCTGAGGCTTGGACGAGCAGCGAGTCGCAGTCGTCTCCAGCCGCCAGCATTCGGCGGATGGCGGCAACGTGCCCGCCTATTCGAGCTAGCCGCCGATCAATTTCTGATCTCTCTCTCGCCCCGAGGTTTCGGGAGGAAGACTCGGGGTGGCCGAGTCCCGGGTGCTGTCTCGCTGTCGAGCTTTTCGGCTTCATTGGAAAAGCCTAACATATCCCCCCGGGGGGGATATTTCAGGCTTCAAGAATTGGGTTGGCGAGACTCCCCAACCTCAGGATCGGCTGGTCTTAGGCACGCCGAGGACGGCGACAGCGGCGCTCAGGTCTCGACGGAGAGATGCCCGTACCGTTGCGCCATCCGCACGGTGGTTGCGGCGGACTAGTGTCTTCGCTAATTGAGATCTCGGCTCGGAGTGAAACTCGGGGGACCCTGGAGCGGAAAGCGTCGGAAGCCATGATAGGAAACTGGACGGCGTGAAGACGCCTAGCTCCTTGAGAATCAAGAGAGAACCGGAAAGCATGGGGGATGCGTCCGACAACGCAGGAAAACGGCCTTGGCGTAGCTGTTAACCGGAGGGTTGTAGGTTCGAGTCCTACCTGAGGAGCCATTGGGTCAGGCCTTTCCGTTTCGCGCAACGTCAGCGTCTTGCCTTCGCCAGACCAGGCCGACGTTTTAAAGAGGCTCCGCTGCGATCATCGCTCGAGCCAGTCGAGGGCGCGGCGCAGAAGGGAGACATGATGCGACCAACGGAGGTTGCCGGGATACACAAGGAGATGTCATGAAACGATTGTCCAGGCTAATTCAGCAGTCTCTCCTCTCACTCACGGGACTGCTGTTTTTCGATGGAACGGGCGCTGCCTTGCCCGCCGAAAACCGTCGCCCAGACTCGGCCGTGATCGAAAAGGCAACGGGGG
>JBASRI010000555.1:0-5981 GCA_049273755.1 Thermoanaerobaculia bacterium | reverse complement strand
GATCCAGCCGCAGGTTGCCCGCCGAGAGCTCCCGGGGCGCGCGGACGTCGTTGCGCCGCAGCAGCGCCCGGGCGCGGGCCGCCAGGATCTCCAGGTCGAACGGCTTGCCGAGGTAGTCGTCGGCTCCGTCCGACAGGCCCTCGATCTCGGCCTCGGCGTGGTCCATGGCCGTGAGCATGAGGATCGAGTGACGGAAACCCCGCGCGCGCGCGGCGGCAGACCTCGAGCCCGTCGCCGTCGGGCACGCGGCGGTCGAGCACCAGCAGGTCGTAGTCGTGGAGCGAGAGCAGCTCCTCGGCCTCGTCGATGCGGGACGTCTGGTCGCAGGCCAGACCCGCCCGCGTCAGCGTCCGGGAGACGAGCGACCGCAGGCGAGCGTCGTCCTCGAGGATCAGGGCCCTCATGGGAGCCTAATCCTAGCCGACCACGGCAGATCGGAAGTGACAGGAGAGAGGGCAGACGGCAGATAGCAAATGGCAGACGGAAGGCTCTCGTCTGCGCTCTGCGGTGCTGTCTACTGCAGGTTGGACGCCTTCACGACGGCAAACACGATTCCAGTTACCGCCGAGTCAAGACGCTCGCCAGAGGCGAGCGTTAAGCTCGGCGTTGCCTACTGCCGTGGGCCTGCCTCTGGTGGACGGCTCGCCGCGCTGCTGGCTATTGGAGGTTGAACGTCTTCACCAGGAACACCGCCATCTGGCCGCGCGTGTTCGGGCTGTTCGGGCAGTAGCGCAGCGGATTCGTCATACATCCGCCGGTGATCGCGGAGGCGTAGAGCTCCTCGATCCACGCTGCGAAAGGATCCGATACCGGCACGTCCGCGAAGACCCCGGTCGCCGCCGGCGGGACGTGCCCCGAGCCGTACTTGGTCTTGAGGAGAAACACGGACATCTGTCTGCGCGTCACCGTGCCGCCGGGGCAATAGTTGCCTCCGCCGCAGCCCCCGGTCGCGCCGAGGCTCGCGAGCTCCTCGATCCACGCGGCCGCGAACGCGTTGGCCGGCACGTCCGCGAAAACGGTTCCCGTGGCCGGTGGAGGGACGTGCGAGGCGCCGAACTTGGACTTCAACAGGAAGACCGCCATCTGGGCCCGCGTCACCGACGCGTCGGGGCAGTAGTAGTTGCCGCCGCAGCCGCTCGTGACGCCGTTGGCCGCCAGCGTCTCGACGTACTGGAAGAAGGGGTGCGAGGGCGGGACGTCGATGAACGTCGAGGCCTGCGTCAGGCAGGAGGCGCTGTTGATCTCGGGCATCATCTGCTCGTCGATGCAGCGCTGGTGGAACTTCATCGAGACGTATTGCCAGCCGAGCAGGTGGCAGTAGCTCATGATGGTGCCGTTGCCCGCGCCGGGGTTCTCGACCGGACCGGAGTAGCAGCCCGATTCGGCGTTGTAGCAGTGATCGATGGGCGGCGCGTAGCAGTGCGTGTGGCGCGAGCCTGCGTTGTGGCCCATCTCGTGCGCCGTCGCGAACTGGTCCCAGATATCGAGCGTCGGGTAGCTGCCGTAGACCTGCGTGACTCCGTAGGCGCCGCCCCAGTGCCCGCCGCCCGAGGAAAAGTCGCCCGAGCAGAGGACCGAAAGCCAGGCGATGCCGCCCGAGACGGCCTTGCCCGAGAGGAAGTGGACCATCGCACGAGGGTAGGTGCCCATCGGACGGTTGGCGTGCCACCAGTCGCCGACCTCGTCCAGCTGCGTGCGGGTCGAGCTCGAAACGTAGGGGTCCGCTCCCGCGCCGGCGGTCCAGGCGTGGACCTCGGCGACCGCCAGATGGAGCGTCAGGTCCCGCTCGTACACGACGTTGATCGCGCCGTAGAGCGCCGCGACGTAGTTGGCCAGGGCCGAGACGTCGCCGAACTTGGCGTAGAGCTCGTAGTCCGTCTCAACGCGCACCGCCGCCTGACTCAGGCCGGCGAGGGGGGCCAGCGGCGACGGATACGAAGGCTCAGACATGCCCGTCAGCGCCGCCGGCAACTCCTCGGTTCCGCACGAGAACGCCTGCCCGAGACGATCGTCGTTGAGCGGGGAGTCCGCGGCCCGAACGACGAAGTCCGCGTCGGACTCGTCCGGACCTACGTAAGAGGAGCCGGCCGACGAGCGCACGTAGGCGACGAGCCGGTGCTCCTGGGCGCCGACGTAGACCGCCGAGTCGGGGTCGCCCTGGACCTTCCCGGAGAAGTGCGCGGTCGAGGGGAACGGGAACGACTGCTCTCCTTCGGCTCGGTGCACCGTCACGCGGGCGTCCGGAGTCGTGACCTCGAAGCGCTTCAGGAGGAGGGTGCCGAGAACTCCAGGCGCGATCGGAAACCCTTCCACGCGGACCGGACCTTGCCCCGCGGCGCGCAGCACCGAGAGGCCGGCCGCGTCGAAGTCGAGAGCTTCCTGGCCGGGGGCCGCCAGCCGCGCGGCCGTCGCGCTCGAAGCCGACGGCCGGTAGGGGCTCGAGACCGTCGCCGCAGCCGCCACGAAGGCGGCGGCCAGAGCTGCAATCCCGAGAAGCACCGCACGTCGCAAGGTTCTGCCCATTCCCTACCCCTTTCCAGTGTCGACAGCTGGGCCCGACTGCTTCGGAAAATCGCAAGAGTCGGGCCACCGGGCGGGCGTCTCGAAGACTAGAAGAAAGAAGGGATTGAAGCCGGTGACATGGGTCACCTGACGCGCGTTGTCAGCGGGGTTGGACCGCGGGTGACATTGGCGGTATCGTCGCGCGGCCCGGCCGCGCGCCGGCGAAAAGGGAGGATCCGGGATGATCTCGATGCTCATGGCCGTGTGGCTCGCGGCCTCGGCGCCGGCGGCTGTGCCCTCGATTGCGGGACAGTGGGAATCGGCGGTTCGCAACAAGGGCGGCATCGGCAACATCCTGGAGTTCTCGCCCGACGGGAAGGTGACGCAGATCTCGGCGATGATGAGCGACGCCACGTGGTCGCTTCAGGGAGAATGGCTGCGCACGACGTACACCAACGAGGAGACCGGCAAGCTTCAGGAGTCCGCCGTCCGCATCGAGTATCAGGGGCCCGACCGGTTCGTGGAGAAGGACGAAAACGATGCCGAGCAGGGCTTCTCCGAACGCGTCGGCGCCCGTCCTCCGGGCGACTCCCCGCTGGTGGGGAAGTGGTGCTCGCTCTTCCTCGAAACGCTGACGACCTACCGGCAGTTCACCCCCGACGGCCAGCTCTTCGTGCGGCTGCCGGTGACCGTGCTCCGCGGCACCTACGCGGTCGCCGGCGACACGCTCGAGGTCAACATCGCCGGCCAGCCTCCCGGGCGCTACCCGTTCCGGCTCGACGAGCAGGGGCGCCTCGTCATCAAGAACCGCGAAGGCGCCGAGCGCGTCTACAAGCGCACGCCCTCGACGCTGCTGAAGGGGTATTGACGGGGACGTAGCCCGGGCGGGGACAAGCCCTGCCCCTACGACCTATTGCTAGAGACCGAACGTGATCACCAGGAACACCGCCATCTGCCCGCGTCTGTTCGGATTGCTAGGGCAATAGAGCGGCGGCGCCGCGCTGCAGCCCCCCGTGATCCCGCGCGCCGCGAGATCCTCGATCCAGGCGTCGAAGATCCCTCCGGTGCACGGCACGTCGCCGAACACCGTTCCGGTGCAGGCGGGCGGCGCGTAGCTCGAGCCCAGGTCGGTCTTCAGCAGCAGGGGCGCCATCTGCGCCCGCGACACGGCGGCGCCGGGGCAGTAGTTGCCGCCGCCGCAACCCCCGGTGATCCCACGCGCGGCCAGGTCCTCGATCCAGGGATCGAAGATCCCGCCGGTGCACGGTACGTCGCCGAACACCGTTCCCGTGCAGGCGGGTGGCGCGTAGCCGGCGCCGAGCTTCGCCTTGAGCAGGAAGACGGCCACCTGGGCTCGCGTGACGAAGGCGTCGCGGCAGTAGTTGCCCAGCCCGCAGCCGGCGGTCACGCCGCGCCGGAACAGGGTCTCCACCGACGCGTGAAAGATGTCCGCCTGGGGCACGTCGAGGAAATCCGAGAGAAACGCCGAGAAGAGCGTCCCGCTCAAAGTGTCGGGATTCTGAACCGTGACGTCGTTCAACTTCCCCGGCGACAGCGCGGGCGTGATCCCGCTCGCCGAGGTGTCGCTCCCCACGTTCACTCCGGTCGCCGGCGTGCCTCCGATCGAGATCGTGGCGCCCGGGACGAATCCCGTTCCCGTCAGCGTGAACGCGGTGCCGCCGACGGCGGGCCCGGAGGCCGGCGTGATCGTCGTGATCGTCGGGGCTCCCGGTGTGCCGATGGTCAGAAGCCCTGAGGAGCTGGTGACGAGCTGCCCATCCGGATTCGTGACGGTCACCGTGCGTGGTCCGGTCGCTGCGCCCACGGTGTTCAAGTCGAGCGTGATCGAGGTCGGGCTCGTGTACGTCAGCGAGTTGACGCCGACGCCTCCGGAGACCGAGGCCTGGAGCCGGTCCGGAAAGCCCGCGCCGGGATCGAAGAAGCCGGAGCCGCCGGACGACGTGCCCGTGATGTCGACGAGAATCGAGGCCAGCCCCGAGTCCACGCTCGGCGGCGTTGCGGCCGAGGGGGGCGGCGGGGGAGGCGCGACGAGCTCGACCACGCGCACGCCGTAGGAGTCCGCGGCGTCGCAGTACTCCTGGATCGTCCACATGGTCATGTCGTCGTTCGGGTCCACGCTGGTGTGCGAGTAGTCGCCCCAGCGGCGGGGCGGGCCCGGATCGGCCGGCGGGTTGTACGCATCGGCGCTCGACGTGAAGGCGAGCGGGCTCTGCAGCGTGCCCGGCGGGTCTCCTGCGAGACGGCCCGCGGTCGCGCCGTCGATTCGCCGCGCCGCTCCGGCGACACTCGTGGCGAGGGCGGCGTGCCCCTGGCCCGAGACGGCGATCGACGGGATCCAGTAGAAGCTGGGATTGACGGCGGAGGCGTCGAAGAGGGTGCCCGACTGGGCCAGCGACGGCGTGCTGCCCGCCACGTCGATCTCGTACCAGCGGGAGCCGTCCCGGGTCCCCGAGGGCGAGCCCGTTCCCGAGGCAGTCACCGCGATGTTGTGCGCCGTCCAGAGCCGATTCCCGCGGCGGAGCATGGATCCCAGCCGGTCGTCCACGGCGTCGAGTTCGCCGTCCGTGCCGCCGGTGTTGCCCTGGTGCGGCACCGTCAGCGGAAGCGCGGTCGAGGGCACCGGGAGCGCGAGGTTCGCCGAAATGCCGATCGGGGGCCACGCGTCCAGGGCGGTGTAGGAGATCTTCCGCAGCATGAGCGTGCCGAAGCTGGCGTTGTCGACGCCCGCCAGCCAGGACTCCGTGAGAGACGCCCCGTTGGGATCGTCCACGCCCTGGGGGGCGTACGGCCCCGGTCCCGTCGGCAGATTCGTCAGGCTGCGGAACGCCACGACTTTTCCGGGCACCAGGTTGCCGCCCGGACCTGAGAGCAGCGCGCTCTTGCGCACGACGTGCACGGTCGTGCCCTGGAACGCGCCCGCGGAGTCGAACACGTTGCCGCCGATGAGCAGCGCGTTCGCGTCCACGCCGAGCGTCGGGGAGTCGAAGAAGAGGTCGGTGTCGCCGGCCGGCGAGACCAGGTTGTGTTGGAAGAAGAAATACGTCCAGACCGTCCCGCTCGTCAGAATCCCGTTGGAGGCGGCGTCGCTGACGGCCACTAGGATCCGGTTGTTCACGAACGAGGCGGCGAAGTTCGAGATCGTGACGATCCAGCGCGAGGACAGGCGGTCGAAGCGGACGCGCGGGATGGCCGTCGGGTTGCCGCCGCGCACCGAGTTGAAAAACGTGTCCATGTCGGCGTTGAGGACGCCGTCGGCCAGACCCGTGGACTTGGCGAAGGTTCGAATGCGGCCGTTGACGCCGACGAGAAACTGGGTGGGACCGGCGGCCCCGGAGCTATCCGGCGGAAACGCGTTGGTGTCGGCGAGCCTGGCGCCCCGAAAGCTGACGCCGAGAGTCTGCGGCGCGGCCGGGGCCGGCGCGGCGACCGGAGCCGCGGCCGCCGGGAGAGTCGCAGAG
>JBASRI010000554.1:0-10382 GCA_049273755.1 Thermoanaerobaculia bacterium | reverse complement strand
AGGTCGGCGACACCGCGACCCCCGACGCCCGCCTCCTCGAGCGCGCTCTCGCCGCCGGCGCGATGCCCGGCACCCTCATCACGGTGGCCCGGCCCGCCGTGTCTCACGCGGCACGGGCTGCTCTCGCCGGAACGGTCGCCGGCGGCGACGCGCTCGCCGTGGACATGGAGTCCGCCGCCTGGGCGCGGGAAGCCGCAGCCCGCGGTATCCCCTACCTCGTGGTTCGCATCGTCAGCGACGCGGCCGACGAGGATCTGCCGGCGTTTCTCCCCGACTGCGTGGGCCCGGATGGCAGCATCCGCCGGGGCGAAGTCGCCCGCCGGGCGCTTCTCCAGCCGTCCTCGTGGGGTACGCTCCTGCGCATGCGCCGTCGCCTCCATGAGTGCTCCGACGCGCTCGGCGCGTTTCTCAAGGCCATGGATTTGTCCGGCATCGTAGGGGCGGGGCCTGACCCCTCCCGATGGCGGCCGCCAGGGCCGCCCCTGCGGTGAACACCACGATGAAGACCGCCTCTCTCGAAGACCTCCTCGAGAAGACGAGTCGCACGTTCGCGCTCTCGATCCCGGTGCTCCCAGAACCCACGCGGCGCGAGGTGATGATCGCGTATCTGCTCTTCCGCATCGCCGACACCTTCGAGGACGCCGCGCACTGGCCGCCCGATCAGCGCATTGGCGCGCTCGCCGACTTCAACGCACTCCTCCGGTCCTATTCGCGCGAGAAGGCCGAGCGGCTCGCCCGCAGTTGGGTCGACCGCGGCGTCGCGCACCACCCGGGCTACCAGGAGCTGATGGCCGAGGTTCCCTTCGTCCTCGACGCTTTCTTCGCTCTTGCCCCCGGCGCCGTCGATCCGATCCGCGCGCACGTCATCCGGTCCGCCGACGGCATGGCCTCGATCGTGTCCCGCACGCGCGCGGGCCGCCTGACCGTGAACTCGATCCAGGACCTCAAGGACTACTGCTACATCGTTGCCGGCATCGTCGGCGAGATGCTCTCCGAGCTCTTCCTCCTCGACCGTCTTGCCCTCTCCGGCATCGCCGCGTACCTGCGCGAGCGAGCCGCGACCTTCGGCGAGGCGCTACAGCTCGTGAACATCCTCAAGGACTCCGCGGTGGACGCCGAAGAGGGACGCCGTTACCTCCCGGCGGAAGTTCCCAAGTCCGAGGTCTTCGCCCTCGCCCGCCACGACCTCGGCGTCGCCGGCGACTACATCCATGCCCTCCAGAAGGCGAATGCCCCCCGCGGCTTGATCGAGTTCACCGCGCTTCCCGTCCAGCTCGCCTGGGCGGCGCTGGAGCGCGTCGAGAAGCACGGCCCCGGCTCGAAGGTCTCGCGTCCCGAGGTTTTCCTGATCACGCAGCGGCTCAAGAAAGCCCTCGACCGCGGCGAGCCGGCGGTGTGACGAGCCAGGGTCATAGGGCGCAAACAGCGGTCGCCCTCCTCGGAGCGGCCCTGATCGTGGGCTGGGGCGTGGCGCGGCTGCCGAAACGGGCTTCGTATCTCCGGTTGTCGAACACGCCGATCGACAACAGCGGGAACAAAGAGTCGGCTCCGGCCTTTCGTCTCCTGACCGAGGCCGCGGAAGTCGTGCCGCCGGGCGCCAGCGTGTTCGTCGGTCACACCGTCCCCGACCCGATCCGGGACACCTACCTCCACCGGTTCGCGGTGGCGCTTCTGCCGGAGCGGCGGGTACTGCCCGCAGCGGTTTGGGGGGTCGCCGTCTCGCCGAGCCCCGAGCCGTACGCTGACTACGTCCTGCTCCTCGGAGCCCGTCCGGCCGTGCCCCGGGGAAAGGAGCTCCTCGCAACCCCGGATGGAACCGTCTGGCGGCGGAAACCATGAGGTCAGGAGCGGTCTGGATTGCTTCGTTCGCAACTCTGCTCATCGCGGGCGCGCCGGCGGTCCGCGGCCTGCGGAACCTGTCCCTCGCCACGCGCGCGGTCCTCGGCGCGGCCGTCGCCTCGGTCGTGCTCTCCACGTGGATGACGCTTTTTTCGCTCGTCGGGCTGCTGTGGAACGTTCCCGTGCTGCTGCTCGTGACGTTGATCGCTTCGATCGGCCTCGGGCGCCTCCTCGAGGCCGGCCCGGACCCGGCCGCGAAGAGACCTTCGAGCCTCACGGGGGCCGACCGCTGGCTATGGACGGGCGCGGTGCTTCTCTCGGCCGCTGGCGTCGCGGTTGCTGCCCTCTCGGTCATCGCCGGCGCCTCGACATCGGGGGACTTCATCATGTTCTGGGGACCGAAGGCCCAGGTCTTCGCGCTGACGCGGACAATCGACGCCCGGATCTTTCGAGATCCGTCTCTCGGTTACCTGCACCCGTCCTACCCGCCCTTCGTGACGAACCTCGACGCGTTCGCCACGATGCTGGCGGGCCGCATGGCGTGGGGCGCCGCGACCGCGACGTTTCCGCTGCTGCTCGCGGCGCTCGCCCTGGCGCTGCCGGGATTGCTTCGAGCAACCGCGGCCGAGCCCACGGCCAGCGCGGCCGCGGCGCTCGTCGTCTCGGGAATCGGGTTGGTGGGAATGGAAGCGGACATCGCCGGCAACGGCGAGATGCCGCTCCTGCTCTTCGAGACTCTTGCGATGGCCCTTCTGGTGCGGCGCGATGCCGCGAAGCCTTCCATGCAGCTTCTGGCGGGGATCCTGCTCGCGGGCGTCGCGTCGACGAAGGTCGAGGGCCTGCCGTTCGTCATCGCCACGGCGCTTCTCTTTCCGGCCCTGCGTCGGGACGTGCCCGGCAAGCTTTGCGCGGCGCTGCGGCTGTTTCTCCCGACGGCCGTCACGCTGGGAGCCTGGTTCGCGTTCGGCGCGCGCTCCGGGCTGTTCCGCGGATACGAGGGGTACGGCCGCTTTCTGACGATCTATCCGGCGATTTTTCCCAGGGTCGCCGCGTCGGTCGGGTACTTCCTCTGGGGCATCGGCTACGCGACGCCCTTCCTCTTCCCGCTCGTGTTCCTCGCCTTGCGGCCTCGCCCCTGGCGCCCGGCGCTGCTCCCGCTGGGGATTGGGGCGACGCTCTGCGCTTTCTTCCTGTTTACCTACTTGCACGACCAGAATCCGCACATGTGGATCGGCTGGTCGGCGGCCAGGATCTTCTCTCCCTTGATCCCGCTCCTCGCGATCGCAGGCTGCGCGGGAACGGCGGATTCCGCACCCGAGGCTACGGGCCCAGGTCGAGCGGCACGCTGAACGGGTTCTTCGAGTACCGCCGCGTGTCGTAGACGGCGTCCACAGGAGGGGATCCGTCCCAGGAGTTCTTGTCGGGGTAGACCGGCCGCGGCTGGCCGTCCACGAACGCCGCGATCTCCTGCGCGTCGCGATCGTCGAGCGTGCCGGGCTCGTCCCGGGGCATCGCGTGTCGCAGGAATCCGGCCAGCGTGTCCACGCGCGCCAGTCCGGCGACGTCGTTGTAGGAGCGCGGCCCCCAGACCGGCGGCACGTAGTCGTACGGCAGCGGCGTGCGGCGCTCCCGATAACCCTGCCCGTCCAGCCCGTGGCAGCCCGAGCAGAGATCCCCGAAGCGTGCGCGTCCGCGCTCGGCATTGAGCTGTTCGATCGGGATCAAGTTCGCCGGAGCGATGCGGCTCTGATCCGACGCGGGAGGGTCGCCGGGGACGCCGAGGGACCGGATGTAGGCGGCCAGCGCCGTGATCGTCTCGCTCCCTGTCTCGGGAGCGCGGGCGTTCAGGCTGTGCGTGAAACACCGCACGATGCGCTTCTCGAGCGCTCCCGGGTTCCGATACGTGCTCGCGGCGCCCGTCAAGGCGAGGGCGCCGGGCATCCGCCCGCACTCGAGGTGACAGTTCGTGCAAGCCAGGGCGTTGCCGCCGAGCCGTGTGGAGACTGCCTGCGTCCGGAGGAAGATCTTCTCTCCGGCCGCCGCGTCGCTCCGTGCCCCCTCCGCCGCCGGATTCCCGCGGGTGCAGCCCATTGCGAGGAGCCCGAGCACCCCTCCGAGGGCCGCCAGGAGCCTGCCGGGCCGCGGCGCCACTCTCGTCGCTATGCTGCTTGCTGATCCCGGGGCCGAGGCTTGGGTGGGCGGTTTGGCAGCACGCGGACGACCTTGCGCACGACCGACGGTACCAGCATCGGACGGAGCAGCCTCGGGTCGTACGGCGCCAGGCGGCGATCGTTTTCCTGGAGACAGGTCTCCAGGAACGAGCGCAGCGAGAAGTCGCCGAAAACGTTGTGGGCCTTGAGCGCGAACCCGTCCTGGGTTTCGTCGCGCCTGGGCTCGGTGTCCTTCTTCTCGCCCTTCTTTCCGTTCCCGCCCGCCATCTTCATCGCGCCCTTCACCCGGTCGAAGGCCTGCGCGACGATGTTCCAGCCGCGCCAGAGATCGAAGGCCGGCCGCAGCGCCCAGGGACGCTGGGCGCGCAGGTACGCCGCCCAGTTGACGATGAAGAGAATGTGCCGCGCCTCCTCCTGCATGATCGTCTCGAAGATCGAGATGAAAGGCCGAGGGAAGACCTCCGCCCGCTCGCCCAGCCGAAAGAGGCCGAACGCGAAGAACGAATCCAGACACTCGCCATAGCCCGTGCGCAGGAAGGCCAGGGTCGGGTCCTTCGGGACCCTTTCCGGGGGAAACGGGGCAACCTCGATGCCGTAGTGCCGGGTCAGGAGCATGAGGACCTCGGCGTGACGGCCCTCTTCGTAGCCCTGGAGGCGGATCGCCTCCGCCAGAAAGGGATCCTTCTCGGTGTCCCCCAGAGACTGCACCCGGATGGCCGTGGCGGCCTCGGTCCGGGTGGCCTCGTTCCAGATCGGCATGGCCTTGAGGCGCTGGAGGCTCTCGGGATCGAGATCCGGCCAGCGGATCTCGCCTGGCTTGAAGGGGTCGTGGGTGTCGACAAACATGCGGCAGAGCAGCTCTTTATGCTCCTGGCTGCCGATCTTGAGCGTATTTACCATACGAAGTTGTAGAGTATCATCCGCGTTTCTTTTCGTTCGGAGGGGTGGAAATCCTATGTCCATTTTGAGTCGGATCGAGAGGCCCCGGGACCTCAAGGGGCTCTCCCACGAACAGTTAGCCGAGCTCTCTCAGGAGTGCCGCGACGTGATCATCCAGACGATCACGAAAACGGGCGGGCATCTGGCGTCCAACCTCGGAGTCGTCGAGCTGACCCTCGCCCTCCACCGCGCCTTCGAGAGCCCCAAGGACCGCCTGGTCTGGGACACCTCCAACCAGTGCTACACCCACAAGCTCGTCACCGGGCGCCGGGCGCAGTTCCCCTCCATCCGCACGCCAGGGGGGCTGTCCGGCTTCGCGGAGCCTTCCGAGAGCCCGCACGACACGCTGGCCGCCGGACACGCCGGCACCGGTCTTTCCTACGGCCTCGGCGTTTCGATGGCGACACAGGGCGAGCCGCGCGACCCGTACGTCGTCGTCATCGTCGGCGACGGGGCGCTGACATCGGGCCCGTCCTACGAAGCTTTGAACAACATCGTCCACGTCAAGCCCAAGCGTCTGATCGTGATCTTGAACGACAACGGCTGGTCCATCTCGGAGAACGTGGGCTGGCTGGCCCACTGGAGGAACCGCTTCGAGCTTCACCCGACCTATCAGAAGTTCATCGGCGCCGGGCACAGCTTCTTCAAGCGCCTGCCCAAGGGTGACAAGGCCTGGGAGCTCGCGCGCAAGCTCAAGAGCTCGGTCGAGGGGCTCTTCTTCCCGAACCTGATCTGGGATGAGCTCGGCTTCCACTATGTGGGTCCCGTCAACGGGCACGACTTCCGCGAGCTCGAGGAGGCCCTGGCCCGCGCGAAGGAGGTCTCCTCCGACGGGACGCCGGTGGTCATCCACGCTCTTACGCACAAGGGCCGCGGGTTCCAGCAGGCGGAGCAGAACCCCTCGAAGTTCCACCAGCCAGGCACCCCCACAGGCGCCCCAGGCTCGGGCGCGCGCTACACGTACTCGCAGGTCTTCGCCAAGACGCTCATGACCATGATGGCGAAGGACCCCAAGATCGTGGCCTTCTCCGCCGCGATGCTCGAGGGCACCGGCTTGATCGAAGTCAAGAAGCGGTTCCCCGACCGGGTCTTCGACGTCGGCATCGCCGAGGAGCACGCCGTCATCTGCGCGGGCGGCATGGCCAAGGAGGGCTGGAAACCGATCGTCGCGATCTACTCGACGTTCCTCCAGCGCTCCTTCGACCAGCTCATCCACGACGTGGCGCTCCAGAACCTGCCGGTGACGATCTGCATCGACCGGGCGGGCCTCGTCGGCGACGACGGGAAGACGCACCAGGGCGTCTTCGACATCGCGTACTCGCGCGTGATCCCGAACATGACCGTCGCAGCGCCCAAGGACGAAAACGAGCTGCAGCACGTCCTTTACACCGGGATCAACTCGGGCAAGCCCTTCGTCGTGCGCTACCCCCGCGGCATCGCGCTGGGCGTCGAGCTCGATCCGACGTTGAAGGCCCTGCCGATCGGCAAGGGTGAAGTCCTGCGCGAAGGCCGCGACCTGACGCTCCTGGCCTACGGCTCGATGGTGTCTGTGGCGCTCGCGGCGGCCGAGGAGCTCTCGCTGCGCGGCATCTCCTGCGGCGTCGCCAACGCGCGCTTCGCCAAGCCCCTCGACATGGATCTGTTGATGCGCTTGGCCTCCTGCCC
Organism: Thermoanaerobaculia bacterium; assembly: GCA_049273755.1. Classification (GTDB taxonomy): domain Bacteria; phylum Acidobacteriota; class Thermoanaerobaculia; order UBA5066; family Gp7-AA6; genus DAHUXD01. The sequence continues at coordinate 3,768 of JBASRI010000554.1, read as the reverse complement.
GCGGATCCTGACGCTCGAGGAGCACCTGGCGATCGGCGGCTTCGGCGCCGGCGTCCTCGAGGCCTTCCACGCGGGCAATCTCCCGACGCAGGGACTCAAGGTCCACGCGATCGCCGACCACTTCATCGACCACAGCCCGCAGCTCCAGCAGCGCCACAATCTGAAGCTCGACGTCGAGGGCGTCGTCGAGACTGTTTATGCGCTTTTCCCGGACCTCGCCCTCTCCTTCCCGGCCGGCCGGACGGCGGACCCGGGCAAGAAGGCGAAATTTGCAGAGACGGTGAACTGGTGACGGAAACCACGCAGGACTTTTCGGACATCCGTGTCGAGAAGCTCCTGATCGCCGGCCTGCGCGGCTTCTGCGCCGGCGTCGTGCGCGCGATCGACGTCGTCGAGAAGGCCCTCGAGGTCCTCGACGGCCCGATCTACGTCCGCAAGGAGATCATCCACAACCGCTACGTCGTCGACGAGCTGCGCGACAAGGGCGCGCGCTTCGTCGAGGAAGTCGACGAAGTCCCGGACAACGCATCGCTGATCTACTCGGCGCACGGCATCGCGCCGCAAGTGCGGCAGCTCGCGCAGACCAAGGGCCTCCAGACGATCGACGCGACCTGCCCGCTCGTCACGAAGGTGCACCTGGAGGCGATCCACTACGCCAAGCAGGGCTACACGATCATTCTCGTCGGCCACCACGATCACGACGAGACAGTCGGCACGCTGGGCGAAGCCCCCAATGCGATCCGCCTGGTCGAGACCAAAGAGGACGCCGAGAAGGTCGAGGTCCCCGATCCCGACCGCGTCGCGTACCTGACGCAGACGACCCTCTCGATCGACGACACGCGCGAGATCCTGGCGGTCTTGAAGCGCCGGTTCCCGAACCTCAGGGCGCCCTCCAAGCAGGACATCTGCTACGCCACGCAGAACCGCCAGGACGCGGTCAAGGCGATGGCCCCCCACGTCGACATGCTCCTCGTGCTCGGAGCTCCCAACAGCTCGAACTCGCTGCGGATGTGCGAGGTCGCACAGGCCAACGGCGTGGCCTCGCACCTGATCGAGCGCGCCCGGGACATCCGGCCCGAGTGGCTGGCGGGCGTGAATGTCCTGGGCCTGACGGCCAGCGCCTCCGCTCCGGAGATTCTGGTCCAGGAGGTCGTGGCGTTCGCCCGCGAGAAGCTTGGAGTGCAGACCGTCGAGGAGTTCGAGACCGTGAATGAGGACGTCTCCTTCCCGCTGCCGCAGGAGTTGAAAGCCCTTCTGCCCGTCAGGGCCTGACCCGGCTGCAGGTCGCATGACCGCCTGTTCCGCGCCTGTCGCGGCGCTGCTCTTCGACTTCGGCGGCACGCTCGACGCCGACGGCGTGGCGTGGAAGGAGCGGTTTCACGCGTTCTTTGCGGGCGGGAGCCTGCGCCCCGGCGAGTTCGATCGCGCGTTCTACGCCGCCGACGACGCCCTCGTGGGCGCGGTCGCGAGGGACCTGTCGTTCCGCGAGACCGTGGAGCAGCTTTCGCGCAACCTCGTGGGCCGGCTGGGCGCGGACCCGGCCATCGGCCCGAGGATCGCCGATGGCTTCTATCAGTCCTCCCTGGCCAAGGTCGAGGCCAGCGCTCAGGTCCTGGGGCGCCTCGCGAAGCGCTACCGCCTCGGCATCGTCTCGAACTTCTACGGCAACCTGGAGGCGATCTGCGAGGAGACCGGCCTGGGCCGGCATCTCTCCGTCGTCGTGGACTCGGCGTGTGTGGGCTTCGAGAAGCCCGACCCCCGGATCTTCGAGACCGCGCTCGCGGCGCTGGCCGCGACTCCCGACTCGGCCATCTTCGTGGGCGACTCGCTGCCGCGGGACATGGAGGGCGCGCGCCGGCTGGGCATGCGCCACGTCTACGTCACGCCCGGGGGAGCCGCCGCCTGCTGCCCGGAGGATCGCGTGATCGGGAGCGTGGCCGAGCTTCCCGAGGTGCTGCCGTGAGCGCGATCGTCTCGGGCGCCGTCATCGCCGCCGGCGAAGGCTCGCGCCTGAAGGACTTCGGCGTCGCCAAGCCCCTCGTCGAGGTCGCGGGCGCTCCCTTGATCGAGCACGTCCTCGGCAACTTCGAGGCCGCCGGCATCTCCTCGGCCGCCGTCATCTTCAACGAGACCGAGCGGGACTGCGAGGCGTTCGTGCGCGGCCGGTTCGGGAAGCTCGTCCCGACCGTCCTCGTCAAGACCACCCGCTCCTCTCTCGAGAGCTTTCGGGCCCTGCTCGAAGTCGCGCCCAGGGGCCGGCTCCTGGTCTCGACGGTCGACGCCTTCTGCCCGCGCAAGGACTTCGTGCGCTTCGTGCGCCGCGCCGAGGAGCTCGACAGCGGCGCGACGGTCCTGGCCGTGACCGGCTACGTGCACGACGAGAAGCCCCTCTGGGTCACGACCGCGCTGGGCGGGCGCGTCTCCGCCGTCGGCGGCGCCTCCGGCGACGCCGTGACGGCGGGGATCTACGTCTTCCCCGAGAAGGTCCGGCGCGTGGGAATCCCCGCCGGGCTCGGCCGCCTCCGTGATTTCCTGGCCTGGCTGGCGAAGTCGGGAGAGCCGGTCGAGGCCGTGGAGATCGAGAAGGTCGTAGACGTGGATCGGCCCGAAGACGTGGCCGCGGCGGAAGAGCTAGCGGGGACGGTTCTCCCCTCTCCCTCCGGGAGAGGGGCAGGGGTGAGGGGCGCCCGATGAGAGACACCGCGCCGCGCTGCTGGGGGGTCTACCGCGAGCTCGCCCACTCGCCGGGCCGCGAAACCGACGACGCCGAAATTCTCCGCGCAACGGCGGAGGAGCTCCGACCACTGGGGTACGACGTGACGCTGAAGTCTCCCGACGAGCTACCGGAATCCTCCTCCGCCGAAGATGCCCCGCCGTTTCTGTTCGTCATGTGCGAGAGGATCCCGATCGTCGAGCGCCTGGCCGCCTGGGAGCGGCGCGGAGCGCGCATCGTCAACCGCCCCTCGGGCATCCGCAACACCGACCGCGAGCGCACGATCGCGCTCTTCGGCCGACACGGCGTGCCGTTTCCCGAGAGCGTGCTGGTCGAGACGGCCGCGGGCCGGGCCGCCTTTCCGGGCCCCTGCTGGACCAAGCGCGGCGACGTCCACGCCACTGACGAGGGCGACGTGGCCTTTGCGGGCGACGAGGACGCTCTCGCCGAGAACCTCGAGCGGCTCTCCGATCGCGGCATCGCGCGCGCCGTCGTCCAACGCCACGTGGCGGGCGACCTCGTCAAGTTCTACGGAGTGGCGGGGCTTGCCGAAGGCGATGAGCGCCCGTCGTGGTTCCAGTGGTTCTACCACCGCGACCAGACGCTCGCGAACCATCCCTTCGACGAGGACGCCCTCGCCGCCGCGACGACGAAAGCCGCCGCCGCCCTCGGGCTCGAGGTCTACGGCGGCGACGCCATCGTCGCCAGAAGCGGCGCCATCTCGGTGATCGATCTGAACGCCTGGCCGAGCTTCGCGCTCTTCCGAAGCCAGGCCGCCGCGCACATCGCCGCGCTGCTGGCCGCCCGGTTCGCCCGGACGGGAGTCTCCCGATGACCGATACCGTCAAGAACCGCCTCGAGGTCGGCCCCCGATCGCAGGAGATCGTGGCCCTCGAGCAGCGCCACATGGCGCCGGGCCTGCAGTCCTTCGCGCTGTACTCGGGCCTCGCGATGGCCCGGGGCCAGGGCAGCCGCATCTACGACGCCGACGGCAACGCCTACATCGACTTCATCGCCGGCATCGCCATCGGAAGCGTGGGCCACTGCCATCCGCA
>JBASRI010000549.1:0-2641 GCA_049273755.1 Thermoanaerobaculia bacterium | reverse complement strand
GCGCATGGCCGTCCGTGTCCTCGGCCACGACCGGCTTGAACGTGCCGGCGCCTACCGCGAGCGTGAGATCGGAGGTCGCGATCCCGCGCGCACGGAGCCGTTCGAACATGGTCTCCGTGAAATGGAGCCCGGCCGTCGGCGCGGCCACGGCCAGCGGCTCCCGGGCGAAGACGGTCTGGTACGCCTCGCGATCCCCGGGACGGTCCGGCGCTCCCGGCTCGCGGCGGATGTAGGGCGGCAGGGGAGTGCGGCCGATTCGGGACAGCAACGCGTCGTCGAGCGGCCGGTCGAACGACACGTGGCGGGTGCCGTCCTCGTCCACGCGCTCGACGCGGGCCAAGAGGCCCTGCTCGAAGCGAATCGAGCGATCCACCTTTGCGCGGCGGCCGGGCTTCGCGAGCGCCCGCCAGCGCGTTCCGGAGGCGTCTTTGCGGGTGAGCAGGAAGATCTCGACGAGCCGGTCTTCGGCGTCTCTCCCGAAGAGGCGCGCCGGGCGAACGCCCACGTCGTTGCGCACGAGGAGGTCGCCAGGGACGAGCAGCTCCGGCAGCCCCGCGAAGCGCCGGTGAGAAAGCGCCCCGGTCGCGCGGTTGACGGCTAGCAGCCGGCTCTCACCCCGCGGCCGCGCCTCCTGAGCGATGCGCTCGGCGGGCAACTCGTAATCGAAGAGATCCACGCGCACGCGGCGTAGGGTACCCGCGACGCCGAGGGGCGTTACCAGCGGTAACGGTAGGCCGAATCTGGCGTGCAAGTGGGCCCTTTCGGCGATGCTCACAAGTCGTTCTCAGACTAGAGGTTGCTTCCTCCTGCGATCTCGGTGGCACGGGAGTTGGAATGAGAAGTACCCGAAACAGGAGGACCTTCATGACGGATCGCGCATTTCGCTCGGTCTCGGCGCTGCTGGCCATCGTGCTCGTGCTCACCGCCGTCGCGCTGCTCTTCTGGCCCGCGCCTCCCGCCTGAAATAGCCTGCGGCCGTGGGGGAGGACTATCCCTGGGGCCGCGGCCGCGTCCGCGTCGAGGCGGCGGGCATTCCCATCGAGGGCGTCTCGATCGCGGGCCACGAGTCCTTCTACAAGCTGCCGGGTTTCCGGACGCTCCTCGAGTTCGGGCGCGCGCCGGAGGACGTCGTCGGATACGCGATGGTCGCCGTCACCCATGGGCACCTCGACCACATGGCCGGTCTCGCGCACCACGCCTCGCGCCGCCGGCTCGGCGGCCTTCCTCCAGCGCGCGTCCTCGTCCCGAAAGAGGCCGTGCCGGCGGTCGCGCGATGGCTCGAAGCCTCCGAGGAGCTGGAAGCCATCCGCTACGGCGTCGAGGTCGTGCCGGCCTCGCCCGGCGATCGCATTCGGCTCCGCAATGACCTCGAGCTGACCGTCCTGCCCGGCCGGCACCGCGTGCCGACCGTCGGGTATCTCTTCTCGGAGGTCAAGCACAAGCTCGTCGAGGAGTTCACGGCGCTGCCGGGACACGAGATCGCGGCGCTCAAGGCGAGGGGAGTCGCCGTCACGCGCAGGGAAGAGGTACCGCTCCTCGCCTATCCGGGAGACTGCGGCGAGTCCATCTTCGATGCGGCTCCCGAGATCCTGAGGGCGAAGGTCCTGCTGCTCGAGTGCTCCTTTCTCGCTCCGGAAGACGTGTCGCGGGCCCGCGAGTACGCGCACATCCACCTGGACGACATCCTCGCGCGCGCCGACCGGTTCGAGAACGAGGCCCTCGTGCTGACCCACTTCTCCCAGCGCTACCGACCCGAAGAGATTCGCCAGGCTCTCTCCGCGCTTCCGCAAAAGCTCGCGGTAAGAGTCATCCCGTTTCTCCCGCCGTTATGATGGGCGGGACTGTGGGGTAGTTGAATTGGTACAACGTCCGGCTGTTAACCGGAAGGTTGGGGGTTCGATTCCCTCCCCCACAGCCATTGGTTAGCCTGCGCTCTTCTTCCGATTTCCAGCAACGTCCAGCGAGAGAGCCACTTCCGTTTTGGCGGCCATCTCCTCCGGTTGGGAAAATCCGGTGTTCTTGCGCCACGCATAAAACGTCTGTTCAGAGACCCTGAGCTTCCGGCAGATCTCCGCCACCCGCCCGCCACCCTCCGCCTGCCGCAGTGCGTACGCAATCTGCTGCTCCGTGTACCGCCCTCTCTTCACCGCGATCCCCCTCTCCAGAAGATCGCGCCAAGCCTATTTCCTCAACCTCTCTCTGGATCAGTTTTTTAGGGGAGACGTCAGTGCCAGATTCCTTAACCCTCAGCTGGCCTAGTTATCGGGGGAGGGTCAGTAGGGCGACCGGAGGTCGTGGGCCCGTACGCTCGCGACAGGCTACGACACAAACGCCTAAAGCCACAGCCACGAGTGTTGCTTTAGCGGCCTAACGGGTGGCGGGTCAGCGGCTCACGCACGATGGTCTCAGAAGCGCGCAAGCTGGCTCGCTCCATTCAAGGTGATCCAGAAATTGATGCCGTCGCTACAGGCACCGAGCGGGAAGGTAGAGGGCCCCACCAAAAACGAGCCGAGGGGGGAAAAGTCAGCCGCCTTCCAGAGGGACACACGATCCGAACCTGCCGTGACGAGAACTCGCTGCCCATCAAACGCTGCGGCAATTGGGCCAGTCATCCCGTTGCCGGTCAAAGTGGCAAGCACCG
>JBASRI010000542.1:0-1889 GCA_049273755.1 Thermoanaerobaculia bacterium | reverse complement strand
ACGTCTACCTGCCGCTGGTCGAGCGCGGCGCGCCGATCTACGGATTCGACTACGACGGCTACTGGCGCGATTGCGGCACCGCCGAGAGCCTGGCCGCGGCGCGCACCGATATCGGACGCAAGCGCTTCGCGCCGGCCTATCGGGATCCATGTGTTAGCGGCCAGCGAAAGTGACCGCATAAGCGGCCAGCGAAAATGTCCTCCCCCGAAGCGTCGCTGATCGTCTTTGTTGTTCTGTGAGTTTGATCAAGTTCTGTTCTTTCGGGGGGAGCGCGAGGGGGGGCGTCGAGAGAGGCTTGCGCGAGGGCCAGGACATCGCGCCACTGGAAAGATCGCGCGTAGAGCGATTCTGAGCCCCGCGGCGCGATCGACCCGACCCAAGGTATCCCCCGATTTTACCGGATGGGGGTGAGACGGGCATCGAGGGGTCACGGATGCGCCTCAACGAAAGTGGCGTGCACGGGCCCTGAGAGTGGAGCACCGCGGGTCTTTTTTCGATTGAGGATTACCCGTAGCTCGCCGTGGTGGGACACCGGGCCCGTAGCGATGAGCACGTTGCCGTCGTAGATCCTCCACGAGCCATCGAGGATCTGACGGACCTCGACGCGCTTGTCCGCGTAGGTCCGCTTCCTTGGACCGGGCGGGATATCGATCACCATGCCGGCGAGCCGCACGGCGTTGTCACGTCTCACCGTCGCCTCGTATCGAAAGCTGCAGATCCGATCGAGATCGACTCCAGGGCGCACCGGCCGCCAGGCGGGCGCTCGGTCGCGAGGTGCCACGGCGAATCTTTCGTTGTGCTCGAGACGGTAGCGTTCGACGACGGCCGTGGCTTGAGACGCAGTGGTGGCCCCGGCCAGCCGGAGCTCCGAGACGAGGCGGTCCTGAAACGTCCACCACATCCGCTCCACACGCCCCTTGGCCTGCGGCGAGAGGGCAAAGATCGGCTCGATCTCCAGCGCCTCGAGCGCGATTCCGACCTGAGTCGGATCCTGCCGGCCGCGTAGCTCCTCGGCGAGCGTCCAGTTGTCGTCGTTGCGTCTCAGCGACCCGTGCTGGTCCATATAGATGCTCCACGGGATGCCGAGCTCGGCGACGATCGCCTTGAGCGTGCGCAGGTATCCGGCGGCGCACTCCTGCTGCACAAAGTGCGCCCCGGGCATGACTTCGCTCGTCGCATCGTCGATGGCTCCCATCAGGCAAAGCTTCGGACCGCGGTCCTCGAGCCAATCGTGTGGACTGCCATCCCAAAGCAGCATGAGGCCGGCCTGCGCCTTCCGCTCACGGCGGCGCCGGTGCGCTCTCGGCCGGCGCCGTCTCACCGAGACGATGCCCGCCTCTCGCAGGATCCGCCGCACCGTTCGCACCCCGAGGAGAATCGGCGCAGTTTCCTTCCGAAGCTTCTCGCAGAAATGCTGGTCGTTGAATCGGTCGTATTTCCCGCGGCGCAGCTCCACGACGCGGCGCCGAATCGGCTCCGACACCCGGTTCCTGGCTGGCCGCCCGGTGTTGCCGTGCACCAACGCCGCTTGCCCGACTTCGGCAATGCCTCTGCGAAGACGTCGAAGCTGCCGAGGCGAGATCCCGCAGATCCGGGCTGCCTCGTTCATCGTCAGCTTCTCCGCGTTCACTCGCCCAATCGCATCCCATCGCTTCCACTGTCGTTCGCTCATCAGCTCCATCCCCTCTTTCTCTCAGAGGGGAGGACATTTTCCCTGGCCGCTTAACCGCGGACAGATTCGCTGACCCTACACAGTGGAGGTCGGTTAGGCTTGATCGAGGAACTGCTTTTTTTGCAAGTTTCGTTTGCTCCGGCGAAGCTCCGCCAGCTACCATTTCGGTGATTCTCGTTGCAGGTTTGGTCGTGCTCCGCCGCGGCAGAGCACGGAG
>JBASRI010000536.1:0-1629 GCA_049273755.1 Thermoanaerobaculia bacterium | reverse complement strand
CCTCACGCTGGCTCGAATCCGCGATCCGTGGCCGCCCGCGTCCGTCGAGGCGTTTCGCGCCGAAGTCGACGGTTGGACATTCCCGGCGTGGCACTTCGCCGCCTGCGTGCTCTTCCGCAGCCGGCTCGATCCGGCCGGCGCCGTGCACACGCCCGCGCGGACGTGGGAGCTCTCCGCGGCGAGCCAGGAAGCCCGGGCATGAACGCCGCGGCGTCGGCTCTCGTCGGAGCCGCGTACCTGCTGGGCTCGATCTCTTTCGCCGTCCTCGTCGTCCGCCTCTCGACGGGCAAGGACATTCGCACGGAGGGCTCCGGCAACGCGGGAGCGACGAACGTTCTGCGCGCCCACGGGAAGCGGCTCGGTCTGGCGGTCGCGGCGCTCGACATCGCGAAGGGCGCGGCTGGGGTGCTTTTGGTGCGCGCCGTAACGGCCGATCCGCGGTATGCCGCGGCCGCGGCTTTCGCTGCGATCCTGGGCCACGTGTTTCCGATCTTCCACGGCTTTCGGGGCGGCAAGGGGGTCGCCACGGCCGTCGGAGCCTTCCTCGTGCTGGCGCCCTGGCCGACTCTCGTGTGCGTCGCCATCTTCGTCGTCGTCGTGGCGCTGACACGGTATGTTTCACTCGGCTCGGTCGTGGCGATGGCGCTGCTGCCTCCGATCGCCGGCGTGCTCTTCCACGCGCCGCGCCCGGTCGTGATGGCCGCGGCCGGGGCGGCCTTCCTGATCGTCTGGAAGCACCGTGAGAACGTCAGGCGCCTCGCCCGCGGCGAGGAGCGAAAGCTGGGCTCGAAGTGAGGATCTCCGTCCTCGGCGCGGGCTCCTGGGGGACGGCGCTGGCGATCGAGCACGCGAGGGCGGGGCACGAGGTTCTCCTCTGGGGACGCGATCCGGAGGTCGCCGCGCGGATCGAAGCCGACGGGAGGCATCCGCGAAGGCTGATGAACTACCCGATCCCGCCGTCGGTCCGCCCCTCGTCGGACCTGGCGGAGGCACTGGCGTTCGGCGAGACGGCGCTCGTGGCGGTGCCCTGCGCGTCGTTCCGGCCGCTGCTCGCGCTCGCGCCGCCTTCCGACGGAACGGGGCTGCGCCTGGTCTCGATGGCAAAGGGGATCGAGCCCGATAGCTTGAAGCGCATGACGGAGATCCTCCTCGAGCGCTACCCGAAGGCCTCCGTGGCCGCTCTGTCGGGTCCGACTTTCGCCGAGGGTGTGGCCAAGGGGGACCCGACGGCTGCCGTGGTCGCGTCGCGCGACGGGGACTTCGCCGGGCTGCTCCAGGCCGCGCTCTCGAGCGCGACGTTCCGGCTCTACAGGGGAGACGACGTCGTCGGCGTGGAGCTCTGCGGAGCGTTGAAGAACGTCGTCGCGATCGCGGCGGGGATCGTCTCAGGCCTGGGCTTCGGCCACAATACGCTGGCGGCGCTGGTCACGCGGGGCCTGGCGGAGATCGCCCGAATCGTCCGCGCGCAGGGCGGCCAGGACCGCACGGTCCACGGGCTCGCGGGGATCGGAGACCTGCTCTTGACCTGCACGGGCCAGCAATCCCGGAATCGATTCGTCGGAGAGCAGGTCGGCCGGGGGCGCGGGCTCGCCGACGTCCTGGTCGAAATGCCAGAGGTCGCCGAGGGGG